>JAFAYW010000219.1 GCA_019240125.1 Alphaproteobacteria bacterium | reverse complement strand
AGACTGGCTTGGTTGGAAAATCCTTGGCGCGGTCTGCGGTGGTCAGGATCAGCGCGCCGCCCCCATCGGTCACCAGGCAGCACATCAGCAACCGGAACGGATAGGCGATCATCCGCGAGCTGAGCACGTCCTCGACATTGATCGGGTCCTTGAAGGTAGCGCGCGGGTTTTTCGCGGCCCATTCGCGCTGGATTACCGCGACCATCGCGAGCTGTTCCTGCGTCACCCCAAACGTCTTGAGGTAGCGCAAGACCGGGATCGTGAAGAGGGTCGGCGGGCCCATCGGACCATAGGGGAGTTCGAACTGGCCCTGCAGGCTGCCCGGCACCACTGGCGGGCGCGAGCGCGCAATGCCGGAGCGGCCGCTTTCACCGTGGGTGATCAGGATGGTCTTGGCCATGCCGCTTTCCAGCGCCGCCGCGGCATGCCGCACATGAATCATGAACGAGCAGCCGCCAACCGCGGTGCCGTCGACCCATTTCGGCGTGATGCCGAGATAATGCGCCAGCGTCACCGGCGTCTCGCCGGCGGTGGCGATGCCGTCGATATCCTTTGGCCCGAGCCCGCAATCCTTCATCGCGTTGAGCGCCGCGTCGGCATGCAGACCGATCTGCGACAGGTTGGTGATACGGCCGAGCTCGGTGGTCTCGGCGGCGCCGACAATGGCGATCGATTTCGGTTTCATATCAGCGCCCCCTCAGCCTTTTACCGGCCGGAACAGCGGCAGGCTGATCTCGTCATCCATCTTCTCGAAGGTGACTTCGAGCTTCATGTCGAGTTCCAGTGCCTCGGGCGTCTGCGGGCAATCGACGATGTTGGTCATCATTCGCGGCCCTTCATCGAGCTCGACGACAGCGATCGCATAAGGCGGGGCGAAGCCCGGCACCGGCCGGTGATGGATCACATAGCTGTAGAGCCGCGCCTTACCCGTGGCAGGCACGACGCTGACCGCGCGCGACGCGCATTTCGGACAGAACGGGCGCGGCGGGAAATAGGTGTGCTGGCAGGAATCGCAGCGCTGCAGGCGCAACTCGCCGGCACGAGTGCCTTCCCAGAAATGCATCGTCTCCGGCGTGGGTTGCGGCCGCGGCCTCTGTCCCTTGCCTTGTCCCTCGGGCATTCAGCCCTCCTTTCATAAACGAGAGAGGTTCGCCACCCAGAATGACCCAGCAGCATCCGATAGGCGAGAGCGATGGGCGAGAGCGTCGAGCGAGATTTGCCGACGCAAATGTCCGGCGGGTCCGGGTATGATCCACGACATCCCTCCAATCATCGGATTTTGCGACCGGATAGACCAGCCTGCAGCACGGCCAAAGCACCGGTATGGTCGAATGACGGCGCCGGCCCGAAGGAGAAGGGCAATGGCTAAGTTGCTGACGTTGGTCGTCTCGCTGCTCTGCACAGCGCCCATTCCAGGACTGGCGCAGGAGCCCGCGACATTCGCCTATCAAGGCGTGGACCGCCGGTACGTTCTCCACCAACCTTCCGGTCAATCGGGGCCGCGGCCGGTGGTGATCGGTCTGCACGGCCTCAACGAACCGGTGGAGGCGTTTCGCCATTCCTGGACCATGGATGCGGTGGCTGACAGCGACGGCTTGGACGTCGTCTATCCGGCGGCGCTTTCCGGACGCTGGGCTTATGCCGATACCAGGCCGGTGCCACTGCCCGGCGATAACGGGCTGGTTGACGATGTCGGCTTTATTAACGCGCTGCTGGACAAGCTGATCGCCGATCACGTGGCCGATCCCAGCCGCATCTACGTCGCGGGCGCCTCAAATGGCGGGCTGATGGCGTGGACCCTCGCGTGCCGGATGCCGGAGCGGCTGGCGGCCATCGCCCCGATGATCAGCGGCATGATCGAGCGTCAGGCCCAGCAATGCCATCCGGCGCGCCTTGCTCCGTTGCTGGTCCTGGCGGGAACCGACGACCTGTTCCAAAGCTATGATGGGGCGATGGCGCCCGAGTTCCGGCTGATGTCGGTGCCGGAGACACTGGAATTCTGGCGCCGGTTGCGGGATTGCACCGGGCTGAAATTGCGGCGTTTGCCAGCTCACGACCCCTCCGACCCCACGGCTGCCGTTCTCGTCGAATGGACGGAGTGCAAGGATCCGTCGCCGCAACGCTTTTTCCGCATCGAAGGCGGCGGGCACTCCCTACCGTCCTTCGCCCCCCTCGCGGAGCGCGAAAGAGCGCCGCATGGCGGTCGCAGCCAGACGGTCGAGACCGCAGAGGAGTTGTGGTCCTTTTTTAAGCCGCTCAGCCTGCCGGCCGAGCGGCCGCGGTGACCGGGGCAACGCCAAACGATTGATGCCGAATCAAGGTTGCTGCGCCCGTCGGGTTGCGGCAAACGGAATGCGCTTGTTGCAACCGGAGGCGCCGATGATCACGCCAGCCTATGTCCGCACCATGGCCGCCTACAATGCCGAGATGAACCGCCGCCTCTACAGCGCCTCCGACCGTATCGACGATGCGACTCGCCGCAGCGGCAAAGGCGCGTTCTGGAACTCATTGCACGGCACGTTGGTGCATATTTTGTGGGGCGATTTCCAGTGGATGAGCCGGTTTGACGGCTGGGAAAAGCCGGCGATCACCATCAAGGAAAGTGACCATTTCATTGAGGGTTGGGACGAGCTGAAAACAGCGCGCACCAAGGCCGACGCCGATATCACGCGCTGGGCCGGCAAGGTCGACGAGGCGTGGCTCGATATCGACCTGACCTGGTGGAGCGGCGCCGCCAACCGCGAGATCAGCGCGCCGAAGCGCCTGCTGGTGACGCATTTCTTCAATCACCAGACACACCATCGAGGCCAGGCACATGCGATGATCACCGCAGCCGGGCAGAAGACCGAGGATACCGATCTGTTCCTGGTGGTGCCGCAGATGGTCGCCTGACCGGCTGCCCTTTGCGCGGCACCGCGGGGCTTGCCGCGCGCCGCGAAACCTGCTGTTTGACGAGCTTCCAGCCATAGGAGGCTCGCGATCGATACGCTGACCTTGCGCCGCCCTGACGACTGGCATGTGCATTTCCGTGACGGCACAATGTTACGCACCGTCGTGGCCTTTACGGCGAGCCAGTTCGGCCGCGCCGTCGTCATGCCGAACCTGGTGCCGCCGGTCACCACGCCAGCCGCCGCAACAGCCTATCGCGAGCGCATCCTGGCGGCAGTGCCCGCCGGTGCGTCGTTTACACCGCTGATGACCTGCTACCTGACCGATGCGGCCGATCCGGCCGAGCTGGCTCGCGGCCATGAAGAGGGCGTGTTCACGGCGGTCAAGCTCTACCCGGCGCACGCCACGACCAACTCGGCGCACGGCGTCACCGATCTGCAACGGCTCACGCCGGTGTTCGAGCGTATGGCGGCGATCGGCATGCCGCTGCTGATCCACGGCGAGGTGACCGATCCTGAAATCGACATCTTCGATCGCGAGGCGGTGTTTATCGAACGCGTGCTCGAGCCATTGCGTCGTCGCCTTCCGGAACTGCGTATCGTGCTTGAGCACGTGACCACCGCCGAAGCTGTCGCCTACGTCAAGAATGGCGGCGGCGACACAATCGCGGCGACGATCACGCCGCATCACCTGATCATCAATCGCAACGCCATCTTTGCCGGCGGCATCCGGCCGCATCTGTATTGCCTGCCGATCGCCAAGCGCGAAAAACACCGCCAGGCGCTGCGCCGCGCGGCAACATCCGGCCATCCCCGCTTTTTCCTCGGCACCGATAGCGCACCGCATGCGATACCGACCAAGGAGACCGCCTGCGGTTGCGCCGGCATCTTCAATGCCCCCGGCGCCCTCGAACTCTATGCCGAGGTGTTCGAGGAGGAAGGCGCGCTCGACCGGCTCGAAGGGTTCGCGTCGCTGCATGGCCCCGCCTTCTATCGGCTGCCGCCCAACGAAGCGCGCGTGACATTGCGTCGGGAACCATGCCCGCTGCCCGCGCAGGCCGGCGAGGGTGAGCTTGCCGTGGCCCCCTTCCGCGCCGGCGAAACCCTGCGCTGGCACCTCGCCGCCTAGTGCCGGCCACCATCGAGCGCGCCAGTAAAATTCCCCCGTTTCCACCGCCCGCGGGGGAGTGGGTTAATTTTGTTGCAGGCCGGATTGTTCCCTCCCGCAAGAGCGGTGACTAAGTGCTGCTCGCTGATCCGGTGGAGTTGCGGGCGGCGGTACCGCCGGGGGTGCGGGTGATGGGGCTCGATGTCGGCACCAAAACGATCGGTATGGCGCTCAGCGATACGCGGATGATTATCGCCAGTCCGCTCGAAACAATCCGCCGTCGCGGCCGCTTTCGCGACGACGCCGAATTGCTGTTCGCTCTCATCGACAGGCATGCGGTCGGTGGGCTCGTCGTCGGATTGCCGCTGACCCTGGAGGGACGCGACGGCCCGCGGACCCAGTCGACGCGGCAATTCGCGCGCAATCTGCTGAGCCTGCGCGATATGCCGGCAGCCTTCTGGGACGAGCGGCTGTCGACCGCCGCGGTCACGCGCGAGATGATCGCCGCCGACATGACGCGCAAGCGCCGCGCCGAGATAGTCGACCGGGTCGCCGCCGCCTATATCCTTCAGGGCTGCCTCGACGCGATTTCCCGAGCCGCCACGTCCGGTTGAGCTTCCTTTTGCGCTTCGCCGGGCTCCGCCTTTTCGGTTTTCTGCTCGGCGTCACGTTGCTGGCATGGTTTATCGCGCACACCGATATCGGGCAGTTGCTGGGTGTTTTTCAGCGGATCGGCTGGGCCTTTCTCGCGATCATGGCGGCGCGCGGCGCGACAATTTTCAGCGATTGCGGTGCGTGGCGCTGCCTCCTGCCGCCGGAGGGGCGGCCATCGTTTTGGGCGATGCTGCCATTGCGCTGGATCGGCGAGGCCATCAACACGACCCTGCCGGCGGCGCAGATTGGCGGCGAAGTGGTGCGCGGGCGGCTGCTGCAGCAGCGGGTGACGGCCCCGGCCCGCGGTGCCGCTTCGGTGGTGGTGGATTTCTGCCTCAGCCTTCTGGCGCAGATGATCTGCACCCTGAGCGGCTTTATCTTGCTGATCCGGCTGAGCGCGGCGACGAGTTGGTGGCCGGCGGCTTTGTGCGCCCTCGCGGTGCCGGCTTTCGCGATATTCAGCTGGGAATTGCTGGTGCGCCGCCGGCTGTTGACCGCCGTCGAGCGGCTCGCCGAGCGGCTGGGTCAGCGCCGCCTTCCCGCAATGTTGCGCAATCTGGCCGGCGCGCTCGGTCTGCTGGCGATCGATCGACGGGCGCTCGGCCTGTCCCTGGCGCTGCATTTCCTGAGCTGGGCCGGCCATATCGGCGAGCTGTGGTTGACCCTGACCCTGATGGGCAGCCCGATCGGCATCGCCGAAGCGGCAATGCTCGAGAGCCTGAGCCTCGGCGCGCGCAGCGCCGCCTTTCTGATCCCGAGCGGGTGGGGTGCCCAGGAAGCGGCGCTGATGGCCCTGGCGGCGTTGACCGGCGTAGCGCCGCAGACGGCACTGGCGCTCGGTCTCGTGAAGCGCGCCCGCGAGTTTGCAATCGGGCTCCCGGGCCTCCTTACCTGGGCGATGATCGAGCAGCGGCCGGTGCGGTGAGGTCGCCGCGCCTTGTTCGCGGCCGGCCGGGTTCATATTATTTCCCGATGATCATTCACCCAACAGCGAGCCCCACCCTGCGGGCGGGGATGCGATGAGCGATCCGGGGTCGGTTCGCGGCCCTTCGGTACGAGGCGTTCCCGAAGGCGACAATCGCGAGCGCATGATCTGCGCCGATTGCGGCTACATCCTCTACGACAATCCGAAGATCGTCGTCGGATCGGTGGTTCGCTGGGGCGACCGCATCCTGCTGTGCCGCCGCGCGATCAATCCGCGGCGCAACTTCTGGACATTGCCGGCGGGTTATCTCGAGCTCAATGAATCGACCAGTGTCGGCGCCGAGCGCGAAGCCTGGGAAGAGGCCCAGGCGCGCATCCTGATCGATGGATTGCTGGCGATCTACGACATCCCGCGGATCAGCCAGGTGCAGCTGATCTACCGCGCGCGACTGAGTGAGGAGGTGTTCGCCGCCGGACCGGAGAGCCTCGAGGTGGCGCTGTTTGGTTGGGATGAAATCCCCTGGGGAGAACTCGCCTTTCCGTCCGTGCATTGGGCCTTGCATCATGAGCGCGAGGCGCAGCAATCCGGCGATTTCACGACCCGGTTCGCGCCGCCGCCCGATCTCGTCGGCGCCCGGCGAGAATAGCACCGTTCATCGCGGATCCGGCGCCGCCAGGAAAGGTGGCGCCATCCCGCGCTCGCGCAGCGCCTTCACGAAGAAGCCGGGCGCGTCGCCATCTGGATCGGATGCCGGCACGATGTGGCTCCACTCGCGGCAATCGATCAGCACCATTGTGGCGCCGCCTTCCGGCGGGTCGGCGTGGCTGCAACGCCCGGTCCCGGCAAACCAGGCCGCCTGTTGTGTGATCCGTTCGGGGCTGGCCTGCTGGTTTCCCTGCACGTTCTGCCAGCGCTCCCAGCGCGTGCCGCCGAGCTCGCGGGTGAAATAAAACCGCTCGACGTGATCGGCATTCGCGCGGTTCATCCCGCCATAATGCTCGGACAGCAGCGTCGTCAGCGTCACCGGCGATCCCTGCCCCGGCGCCGCGCGATAGCGGAAAGGGATCACTCGCCAATTGGTATAGGCAGCGCTGTAGCGGTCGGGACAATCGCTTTGCTGTGCAGCCCGCAGGTCCTTGAGCCGCGCAACGGTCTCGCCCTGGAGGGTGCCGGGCTGGCTCGCGGCAAGGTCGGCGACGATCCACGCGTGCCGCAGCGCCGTTGCGTCCACCGTGCCGCGGCACTCTCCGACGAACAGCTGAAACCCGGCGCCGCCGTCCTCGGTCGCGCCGATCGAGGCAACGCCCGCCGAAAGGATCACCAGATCGCCGCCGTCGCTGCCGGCGTCGAACGCGCCGAAACGCCGCCCCTCGCCGGCGCCGAAATCGAATGAATGCTCGATCGCAATGCCTTCCCCCGCCGTCGGCACCGGAATGGAGTCGTGTCGCTGATATCCCTCCGGCGCATCGGCTCGCTCGTCAGGCGATGGCTGGTCGTGCTTATGGTAGGGCAGTCGCTCACCCGGAAGGAGGTCACGCTGCTGCGTGCAGCCGGCGTCGAGCGGGCTGCGGCCGGAAAGTGGTTTGCCTCCCGCACCAAGGCAGACATTTTGCACCATGAAATCGCGGAGCACGGTGTCCGTGTCGACCCCAGCTTGGGCGGCCGTATTACGCGGGGTAGCGATTGAGGCTACGGCGGCGAACACGGCGATGGCAGTAGCAGTTCTTGAAAAACGCATCTAGAAATGGAGTTCGTATTCAGCCTGCCAGCGCAGGGTTCGCCGCGGCGAACCCGGGGTCAAGCCAAACAGCACACCAGCGTTAAAATGCAGCGTACCGGGCCCGATATCGTGCCAATTGCCGAAAAGCTGCGGCCCGATCCGATGGTCCTGCTGGCTTATCGGCAGGAAGCGCCCGACGGGTCCCGGTTCACCATAAACCTGGATGCCAGGCTCGATTACCGTGCCGAGCGCCAGCCTTGTCTCCCAGGCATAGACGAAATTCGGATGGCCACCAGAGTGATTGCCGATGTCTTTTTCGAGGAACAGGTTGACGGTGTTTATCGTGCCGGCGATCTCCTTGCGGAAGATCGGGCCGAGGGTGGTCTCGTTTGGTGTGCCGCCGGTCATCGACTTGCCGAATTCGGCGAAGAAGCCGGCGTCGATCCAATATTCACCGCGCTCGGTAAGCTGAAAGACGTTTTCCAGCGTGATCTGACTGAAATTTGTCTTGTTGCCGGGTCCGGGATCGCGATCGAACTCGAATTCCAGCTCGGGCAGCCAGAAATTGTTGACCCCATATTCGAATTCTAGGGTGTGGCTCTGCTCGCTGTTGAAGCCGCTGCGCGAATCCTGCCCGTAGCTGCCGATGTTCTCAAGCTCCAGTTCACCGGGCTCAGCGTCGGGATATTTCACCCGGAAATCCGCTCGTGCGGCCGTTACGCCTGACACGAGCGCCGACAGGGCTATGATGGTAGCGAAGCGTAGCCGCGTTGCGGCGGCGAAAGTTCTGCGCATAGGAGACCTTTGTCGCCGCGAGGGCGATCAGTTGCGCGATGACGTCGCCGGATGGCGTCCGATGGTTCGCGTCAGCCCGAGGATCAGCAGCATCGTCGCGGCGTAGAACACGAGCTGGATACCGGCCGGCTGGGCGCTATACCCGATCAGCGTATGCAATACCCGGCCGAGCAGGCTCTGTTCGCTGAGCAGAAACGAGGTGTCCCAGAGATTGGAGCCGAGCGGCGGCAGCAGATCGGCCTGCAGCAGAAAGGCGGCGGCTTGCGAAGCCATTCCAGCGGCGACGAACAGCACGAGCCAGCTCGTCACCATGAACAAATGGCGCAGCGGAATGCGCAATAGCCCGAAATAAATTGCTGCGCCCGCTCCGGCACCAGCGAGCAGGCCCAGGCCACCACCTGCCGCCATGGTCAGCGGAGTGACCTCGCCCGCCACCGCGATGCTGTACAGGAACAGCACGATCTCCGACCCTTCGCGCAACACCGCGATCGCCACCGCGATCGCGAGCGCCCAGAGCGGCTTCGCCCCGTCGCGGATCGCGCTGCCGAGCCGATCGGCCGCGTGCGCCATCTCGCGGCCGTGCCGGTTCATCCAGACATTGTGCCAACCGAGCATGCAGACGGCAGCGAGCAGGACACCGGCATTGAACAATTCGTCGCCGATCCCGGAAACCGCCGCCGCGATACCGTCGGCGCCCAGCGCCACGAGGATCGCACCAGCGACGCCGGCGCCGATCCCCCCGGCGATCCAGCGGCCGCGCCTTGGCACGCCGTGGCTCGCCGCCATGACCACGCCGACGATAAGCGCCGCCTCCAGCACCTCGCGAAATACGATGATCGCCGCCGCCAGCATGGGTCCCTTATTTCGCTACGAGAAAGCCACGCGTCTGCTGATTGAAATCGTCGAAGAACTCGTACCGCCCGGGATCGAGCGGTCCGACAAACACGGTGATCTGGCCATTGGGCGCAACGACCTTCTCGCGATGCAACGAGTTGCTTTCGAACTCAGCCGTCACCGTCTGCTCGTTGCGCACCAGGAGCTCGACCTTGGTGCCGGCCGGGATCGGGACCTCCGCGGGCACGAACTGGTGGTCGCGCAACGTGATGGTAACGGGCGCCTGGGCCAGGGCTGGCGTCGCGACAAACAGCGCCAATGCGGCGGCAACAGCCCGGACCATCAGAACCTCAACGTGCAATTGATAATTGGTCGCACCTTACGAAAAGGGGATTGGCCGCGCAACAAAGTTGAACAATGGTCAACTTTGCAAAATTGCCGCACCAGGAGCAATGACTTATCCGTGAACGGCTGCCGCGACACCCCTTAGACGGCTATAAGGAGACTTTGCAACCGTGAAAATACCCCGGGAGGAGCAACCATGTTGGACTTAGGCATCGCCGGCCGTAAAGCCATTGTCTGTGCCGCGAGCAAGGGCTTGGGCCGGGCGTGCGCCATGGCATTGTCGCGCGCCGGTGTCGCGGTGACGATTACCGCGCGCACCGTAGAGGCGCTTGAACAGACCGCGGCCGGGATTCACGCCGCCACCGGCAACAAGGTGACCGTCGTGGCCGGCGACATCACGACCGAGGCCGGGCGGCAGGCAACGCTCGCCGCCTGTCCGCAGCCCGACATCCTGGTCAACAATGCCGGCGGGCCGCCGCATGGCGATTTCCGCGACTGGGGTCTCGACGAGTGGAACAAGGCGGTTAACGCCAACATGCTGACGCCGATCATGCTGATCAAGGCGACCGTGGACGGCATGTGCGAGCGCAAATTCGGCCGCATCGTGAACATCACCTCGGCGTCGGTGAAGTCACCGATCCCCATCCTCGGGATGAGCAACGGCGCACGCGCCGGACTCACCGGCTTTGTTGCCGGCCTCGCGCGGCAGGTCGCACGGCACAACGTAACGATCAACAACTTGCTGCCAGGCCCCTTCTTGACCGATCGCCTGCGTTCGGGGATCGAGTTTGAGGCGCGCAAGCAGAATGTCTCGTTTGAGGAGATGCTTGAGAAGCGTTCGGCCAGCAACCCAACCGGGCGTGTCGGCGACCCCGAAGAGTTCGGCGCCGCCTGCGCCTTCCTCTGCGCTAAAGCTTCGGGCTTCATCGTCGGCCAGAACCTGCTGCTTGATGGCGGCGCATTTAATTCGACGATGGGCTAGCTCTGAGGGGCCGTCAGGGGCCATTGCAATCGCGAGCCATTCGCAATACATCCCTCTTGTCCGCAGCATGATCGAAAGCGCGAGTAGTGGTGCGTGAACTCGACGGGCCGATACCGCTCGGCAACGCGCCGCTCGGCTTTCGCGGCACAGTTCTGCGGATAGAGCCGAGCCAGGTTGTCGGCGCACTGCCGGCGGCAGAGCTCGAGCGCAGGCTGATCGAACTCGGGTTTATCGAGGGCGCGCGGGTCGAAATTCTGCACGAGGGGCTGATCCGCCGCGACCCGATCGCGGTGCGGGTCAACGAGGCAACCGTGGCGTTAAGGCGCGGCGATGCCGCTGGCATTATTGTGAGCAAAACGGCCGCGGGCCGGGCGGCAACCGATGAGTGATGTCGCACTTCCAGCCCGCATCGCATTGGTCGGCAATCCCAATTGCGGCAAGACGGCGTTGTTCAACGCGCTGACCGGCAGTCGCCAGAAGGTCGCGAATTATCCCGGCGTCACAGTGGAGCGCAAGGAAGCGGCGGCGGTGACACCGGCGGGATTGCGTGTCCAGTTGCTCGATCTACCGGGTACTTATTCCCTGCGTGCCCGCAGCCTCGATGAGGAAATTACCCGAGACATCGTTCTCGGGCGCTTCGCCGGGGAGGAAGCGCCGCAGCTCCTGGTCTGCGTCGCCGACGCGACCAATCTGCGGCTCGCGCTACGCTTTGTGCTGGAGCTGAAGCGGGTTGGCCGGCCGATCATCCTGGCGCTCAACATGTTCGATATCGCGCGGCATCGCGGCCTCGATATTGATCTCGCGCGGCTCGCTGGCGAGCTCGGGATCCCGGTGGTGCCCTCGATCGCGGTGCGGCGCGGCGGGACGAGCGATCTACTGGCGCGCATCGACGCCGCGATCACCGCACAGGGCGGATTGCCGGCATCGGCCAATATTTGGCACGAACCCAGCGCCGCCGAGTTGCGAGAGACTCAGCGCACAGCTGACCGCATCCTGGCCGCGACGGTACGCGCGCCGCACACAGCCGACACTCTGACCCGGCGCATCGACCGCGTCGTATTGCACCCGGTCGGCGGGCTGGTGATCCTCCTCACCCTGCTGTTTCTGATGTTTCAGGCGGTCTTCACCTGGGCTCAGGTGCCGATGGACCTGATCAAATCCGGGTTCGATGGGCTCGGCGGGTTCATCAATTCGGCGCTTCCGGTCGGCTGGGTCCGCAGCTTTCTGGCTGACGGAGTGATCGCCGGGGTTGGCAGCGTCATCGTGTTCCTGCCGCAGATCCTTATCCTGTTCCTCTTCATCCTGATCCTCGAGGATTTCGGGTACATGGCGCGTGCCGCCTTCCTGATGGATCGCATCATGGGCGGCGCCGGATTGCACGGGCGCGCTTTTATCCCGCTCCTGTCGAGCTTTGCCTGTGCCATCCCGGGCATAATGGCGACCCGCGTCATCGACAACCGGCGTGACCGGCTGGCGACGATTCTGGTTGCGCCATTGATGACCTGCTCGGCGCGTATCCCGGTCTACACGCTGATCATCTCGGCCTTTGTGCCGAACCGCGGCGTGTGGGGCGGGTTCAGCCTGCAAGGCCTCGTCATGTTCGGGCTGTATGCCGCTGGCATCGCGGCGGCGCTTGGCGTCTCCTGGCTGTTGCGGCAGCTATTATGGCGGCGCGAGCCGACGCATCCTTTCATGCTCGAACTGCCGGACTACAAGCGGCCGGTCGCGCGCAATGTCGCGCTCGGCCTGTGGCAGCGCGTCAAGATGTTCCTGCACCGGGCGGGCACCACGATCTTCATGATGATGGTGGCGATCTGGTTCCTGTGCTCGGTGCCGCAGCCGCCGGCCGACGCGACCCAGCCGGCGATCGAATACAGCCTCGCCGCCAAGATCGGGCATGCGATGGAGCCAGTATTGCGGCCAGTCGGGTTCAACTGGCAGATCGATGTCGCACTGGTGCCGGGGATGGCGGCGCGCGAGGTCGCGGTGGCCTCGCTTGGCACGGTCTACGCAGTCGAGGATGGCGACGAGCATCGCGACCAGCTCGGCCACATCCTGTCGACGCAGTGGACACTGGCGACGGCGCTGTCATTGCTCGCCTGGTACGTGTTCGCGCCGCAATGCGCCTCAACGCTCGGCGTCGTCAAACGCGAGACAAATAGCTGGGGCTGGATGCTTTTTCTGTTCGGCTACATGCTGGCGCTCGCCTACGGAGCGGCCTTCGCGACGTATCATCTGGCGCTCTGGTTCGGCGCCGGCTGAGGCACGACCGCCGCCGGCATCCCTAATTCGCGTAAGCGCTACAGCAGATGGCCGCTGCGGGTGGCCTTGGTGCGCAGGTAGCGCTCGTTGTGGCCGTTGGCGGGGAACACGTGCGGCACCCGCTCGATAATGCGGATGCCGTAGCGTTCGAGAGCCGATACCTTGTCGGGATTGTTGGTCAGCAGGCGCACCGTCGTGAAGCCGAGCTGGCGCAGCATCTCAGCGGCCGGCAGATAGACCCGCTCGTCAGCGTCGAAGCCGAGCTGCTCGTTGGCGTCGACGGTGTCGAAGCCGGCGTCTTGCAGTTGATAGGCGCGCAATTTGTTGACGAGGCCGATGCCGCGGCCTTCCTGCGCCAGATACAGCACGACACCGCCGCCGGCCTTGGAGATCGCGGCAATCGCGCCGCGCAACTGGTCGCCGCAATCGCAGCGCAGGCTGCCGAGCAGGTCGCCGGTGAGGCAGGCCGAATGCAGCCGGGCGAGCACCGGCACGGCGCGATCCGGTTGCCCGATCAGGATCGCGAGATGCTCAGCCCCGCCATCGCCCGGGCGAAACGCGACGAGCCGCGCATCCTCGGCGTCGGCCAGGGGCACCCGTGCCTCGGCGACCTGGGTCAGCCCGGCCATCGCGGCGCGGCGGGTCGATACCTCCTCAGTCGAGACGGCAGCAAAGTCGATGCGGCGGCGCGCCAGCGCTGCCTCGGCCGAGGCCAGCGGCAACACGATCGCCGCTGGCAGCAGGGCGGCCATTTTGGCCAATTCCACGGCGGCCAACTCGCCGCCGCGCGCCCCGCGCAGGGCCGAGCCCAATCCCGGCGGCTCGGCGCCGAGCGAGGCGGCCGGGTCGGCCAGTTTGCGGATCACGGCGGCCGGCAGATGCTGCGGTAACGCCATGGTGACCGCGCCCGTCAAATCATCCCGCGGCGCCAGCCCCAACGATACCGCGCGACGCCGCGTCAGGACAATTTGCGGCGGCCGTTCGGAGACACTGCGTAAACGGGCGAGATTATCGTCATCGACGAACTCGGCAGCGAGCGCGAGGACCGTTTCCTCGGCACCGTCGAGCAGCACCACCTCGCCCCGCCGCAGACATAGCGTCGCCTTGTCAAGCGCACCGCCCAAAGGTGCCACCGCGCTGGGCGGGGCGATCGGCTGGTCAGTCAAAATTCACCTCTTCGGCGCGCATGATAGAGCGAGATAAGACCGGCATCATGCGTTTCCAATGCATGACAGCCGCCCGCGCAGGATCAAGCGCTTAGCGCGCATCATCAGAAGTTTTCGAGGCTCAGGACCTCGTCGTCGATGTCGTAGGCGAAGATTTCGGCATGGCGACCCCAATTGATCAGCGTGTCGAACACGCGTTCGGCCTCCTCCTCCGAGAGATGGTCCTCCAATTCGCGCAGGAAGCGCGAGGCCGGCGCGCGGTGGCCGGGGCGCTCGTCCAGTACCCGTCGGATATGCGCGGCCAGCGGGATGTGCTTCATCACGGCGTCGGCGAAAATCTGCTTGCGTTCCTGCATGTCGGCCTCGGCGTAATGCCGGCCAGCGGCGGTCAGATCGATGTCGCCGCCGCTGACATGGCCGAGGCCGAGTAATTGCAGCGCCTCGATCAGCGGAAACAGCTCATCGACCGCCAGCCCGTCCTCATCGGCGAGATGCGGCAGGTCGGCATGGCCGTTGAACGGCGCCTCGGCCAGCCGGTCGACCAGGCCGCTCAGCTGCTGCACCGGCGCGTCGGGCAGCCGGTAGCCGAGCCCGATCGGCTCGGGCTTGGCGCCGCGCCTGCCGTCGCGGCCGGGCACGGTGGTCAATAATGTGTAGACCTGATCGACGATCTGGCGGAATTGCGGCGCGTCCCAATCGCGCGGCCGCGGCATCGGCACGGTGATCTCGGCATTGATGCGGCCGGGGTCGCTGCCAAAGATCAGGATGCGGTCGGCCATCTCGACCGCCTCCTCGATATGGTGCGACACCAGGAGGATGCCCTTGGTCGGGATACGCCGCTCGCTCCACAGATCGACGAGGTCGTTGCGCAGTGTCTCGGCTGTCAGCACATCGAGCGCCGAAAACGGTTCGTCGAGCAAGAGGATGTCGGGGTTGACCACCAGCGCGCGGGCAAAGCCGACGCGCTGCCGCATGCCGCCCGACAATTCCTTCGGGTAGGCGTTCTCAAACCCGTCGAGGCCGATCAGATCGATCGCGTCGACCGCCCGCTTGCGCCGCTCCGCGGCCGAAAACCCCTGCGCCTCGAGGCCCAGCTCGACATTGCCAAGCACGGTCAGCCAGGGGAACAGCGCGAAACTCTGGAACACCATCGCGACGCCCTGGGCCGGGTCGCGCACCGGCTGGCCACGATATTCGACGACGCCTTCGCTCGACGGGATCAGCCCCGCCAGGATCCGCAGAAAAGTCGATTTGCCAGACCCGGACTTGCCGAGGATTGCGACGATCTCGCCGTCGCGCAGCGCGAAATTGACGTGGTCGAGCACCAGCCGGCCGATATGATCGGGTGTCTGGTAGGTCTTGCAGATGTCGCTGGCGCGCAGCAGCGCCGCGCTGTTGGTGGCAGCCATGTCGGACCCCTAACTCCCGCTCAATCGAGCCGCAACCGTTCGGCGGCGAGATCATACAGTCGGCGCCACAGCAGACGGTTGAAGGCGAGAACGTAAAGGCAAAGCACGCTGATGCCGAGCGTGATGCGGGCGGGGTCACCATCGGCGGTCCAGTGCGCGATATAGGCGCCGAGCCCGGTCGCGGTCAGCGTGGTATCACCCCATTGCACGACCTCGGAGACGATACTGGCGTTCCACGAGCCGCCGGCCGCGGTCACCGCGCCGGTCACATAGGCCGGGAAGATCGCCGGCAGCATCACGCGGCGCCACCATAGCCAGCGCCGCACCCCGAGATTGCTCGCCGCCAGCCGCAATTCGGTCGGCAACGCGGTGGTGCCGCCGATCACGTTGAACAGGATGTACCACTGGGTGCCGAGGATCATCAGCGGGCTGAGCCAGATCTCGGGGCTGAGGTGGAATGTCAGAATCAACACGACGGCGGCCGGGAAAAACAGATTGGCCGGGAATGCAGCGAGAAATTGCACGATCGGCTGGGCACGGTCGGCGACCCTCGGCCGCAATCCGATCCACACCCCGATCGGGACCCAGATGAGCGATGCCACGCCGATCAACACCATGACCCGGATCGCGGTAAACAAGCCCAGGAGGAAGGTCCAGCCGACCTCATCCAGCCCGACCCGCGCCACCACGAAATGAATGATCCAGATCACCGCGGCGCCGGCACCGAGCAGCATTGCTATATCGAACACCCGCTCAATCCATGGCGAGGTCGCGGCGCGCGGTGCCGAGCGTCCCCCGCGACGCCGCAGCAACGCACGCACCGAGTCTTCCGCCGCGTTGTTGAGGGTTCGCACGACCGCCTGCGTCAGGTCGAAAATCTGCGCCCGCTGCAACACCACCAGAAACCACGGGCGCGGGTTGTCTTCATCGGCCCGCGGGTCGCCGACGAACTTGCGTGACCATGCCAGAAGCGGGCGGAACAGCAGCTGGTCGTACAGCAGGATCACGATCAGCATGACCATCACCGCATAGCCGATCGAGATCAGGCTGCGCTCGCTGATCGCGGTGGCGATATAGGAGCCGATGCCCGGCAGCAGGATGGTCTGGCCGGACACCGTGATCGCCTCGGAGGCGACCACGAAAAACCAGCCGCCCGATACCGACATCATCATGTTCCAGGCGAGGCCGGGAATGGCGTGCGGCACCTCGAGACGCCAGAAACGCTGCCAGGTCGACAGATGGTACATCCGCGCCGCCTCGACCAGTTCACCCGGCACCGTGCGGAACGACTGATAGAGGCTGAACGTCATGTTCCACGCCTGCGAGGTGAAGATCGCGAACACCGCGGCGCATTCGACCCCGAGCAGCCGCCCCGGGAACAAGGCGATAAACCCGGTGACGGTAATCGACAGGAACCCGAGGATCGGGACGGATTGCAGGATGTCGAGAACAGGGATCAGGATCTTCTCGGCCGTCCGGCTTTTCGCCGCCAGCGCGGCATAGGCAAGGCTGAACACCAGCGAGGCGATAAGAGCGGCGGCCATTCGCAATACGGTGCGCAGCGCGTATTGCGGCAGCATCCGGGGGTCGAGGCTGATCGGCAGCGCGTCGCCGATCTGATAATGCGCGCCGGTCGCGATGCCGCCCCAGGCAATCAGCGCCAAGGTGCCGAGCACCATCGGCAGGGCGATGAGGTCCCAGGCATTGGGGTGCAGCCGCGCCGGCCAGGCGATGAGGGGCAGTCCCCAACGCTGTTCCATGACCCATCTGTCCTGTTGGCGCGGCGCGCTACCTCTAACCTATGAGGCGACGCGGCAGCGAGCGGAGAATTGCTCCGGCCGGCGGCTTTTTGCGGGAGCGGCGGCTGAATGCTGGATTTCCGTTGCTGTCCGGCCGGTAAACCCGGATCATCTGATCGACTTCCACGCTCCGCCGTGTGCTATGCATAAAGCGAAGCCGGTTAAGCCGGAGCTGTTGACGCGCGCGGCGGAAGCGCTCGCGGCGGGCAATCCGGCACAGGCCGAACGGCTGTACCGTGCGGTGCTCGCGGCCCAACCGGATTATCCGGCGGCGCTGCACGCGCTCAGTGTCCTGGCCTATCAGCGCGGCAGCCACCGTCAGGCCCTGTGGATGAACGAGCGTCTGTTGGCGCGATATCCGAGCTTGCCGGAGGCGCATTTCAGCCGAGGCACGATTCTGCAAGCGATGGGCCGCTATGAAGAGGCCTTGGCGAGCTTCGGCAGCGTTGTCGCCCTTGAGCCTCGTTATGCGGATGCTCATTTTGGCCGCGCCTATGCGCTGTTTGAACGCGGCCGGCCTGATGAAGCCTTGGAGGCTTACGACCGGGTGTTGGCGCTCGCGCCGGACCACGCGCTCGCCTGCAACAATCGCGGCAATACCCTGCGAGCGCTTCGCCGGTACCCGGAGGCGCTCGCCAGTCTTGATCGGGCGGTCGAACTCGAGCCGCGCTATGCCGAGGCCTTCACCAACCGCGCTAATGTGCTCAAGGATATGGAGCGCTTCGAGGACGCCATCGAGAGCTACGATCGAGGCTTGGCGATCCGCGCCGATCAGCCCGATGCATGGAATAATCGCGGTCTGGCATTGCAGCGGATGACGCGCTTCGACGAGGCCTTGCGGAGTTTCGACCAGGCCATCGAGCTCGCGCCGAAGCATGCGGAGCATCGCTTCAACCGGGCGTACCTGCTGCTGCTGCTCGGGTCATTTGCCGATGGCTGGCGGGAATATGAGTGGCGGCGAAAGCAAAAGGGCTGGTCTCAGGGCCGCTTTCCCGGCGCGGAATGGCGCGGTGAGGCGATTGGTGGCAAACAGCTTTTTGTCTATGCCGAGCAGGGCCTCGGCGACTGCCTGATGTTCGCCCGCTTTGTCCGTTCGATAAGCGAGCGTGGCGCCAAGGTGTTGCTTGGCGCTCCGGCGCGCATGCATGCGGTGCTTGAACGCCTCGACGGCGTCACCGCGGTGATCCCGGCCGGTGCGTCGCTGCCGCAGTTCGACCTGCATATCCCGCTGATGAGCGTGCCCCGACTGATCGACTTCACCCCGAATTCGGTTCCGGCGAACGTCCCTTATCTGTCGTCCGATCCGGCTCGAACCGGGCATTGGGCGGCGCGACTACCGACAAACCGGTTTCGCGTCGGCATAGCCTGGCACGGCACTGACGTGGAGCGGGCGATCCCGCTCGAGGCGTTCTCGCCGCTTGCCCGCGTACCGGGCACCGCGCTGATCAGTCTTCAAAAAGGCGCCGGTAGCGAGCAGCTGGATGCCCGCGCGGAACTCGGCCTCGTAACCCTCGGTGCCGATTTTGACTCGGGCCCGGACGCGTTTCTCGATACCGCCGCGGTCATGATGAACCTCGACCTGATCGTGACGGCGGACACCGCGGTGGCGCACCTCGCTGGCGCTCTGGGGCGCCCGGTCTGGATTGCACTGAGGCCCGTGCCGGACTGGCGCTGGCTGCTGGAGCGCGACGACTCACCCTGGTATCCTACTGCGCGGCTGTTCCGGCAGCACACCGAGGGCGATTGGCAGGAGGTGTTTGCGCGCATGTCAGTCGAACTCGCCGCAATGACGGTAAGGGGGGCCAATTGAGTATCCTCGACCTGGATCGGCTGCGGGCCCAGCCGCTCTGTCGTGAGCCGTTCGATTTCGTAATCGTCGAAAACTTTTTCTGCGCGGATCGCCTGCCTGCGGTGCTGGCAGATTTTCCTGACATATCCCGGCACGGCAGCTTTCCGCTGGCGTCATTGTCCAGCGGTCCGGCGGTCATGGCGCTGGCCGAGGAACTGGAGGGGGAGGCGCTACGCAGCGAGATCGAGGCCAAATTCACGATCGATTTGAGGGATCGACCGACGATGATCACGGTGCGAGGCCGAAGCGATGACAAGGATGGCCGCATCCATACCGATTCGGCGAGCAAGCTGATCACGCTGTTGATCTATCTCAATCAAGGGTGGGATTCGGGTGTCGGGCGGCTGCGCCTGCTGCGCCGCCCCGACGATCTTGATGACTATGTTGCCGAAATACCGCCGGTCGCCGGCATGATGGTGGCGTTCCGCCGCGGCGAGAACTCGTTCCACGGGCATTATCCGCATCGCGGCGAGCGGCGCTCGGTGCAGCTCAACTGGGTTACTGACGCTCGCGTGGTACAGCGCGAACTAGGCCGCCACGCCTGGTCGGCGCGCCTCAAATCCCTCAACCCGTTCGGCCGAGGCGAACGGGTCGCGCTTTAGTCGGTTGGCAAACGCGGCGTCACCCGGTTAACTTATCGGCGAATTCAGTCGGCCGTTTAAGCGTTTGTGGAAGTATCGGGTTATGATGGCTGTGCGAACCGGATTTATCGGGATTGCCGTTAGCGCCGGTGTCGCCGCGCTCGTGCCGGGATTTGCGACCGCGCAAACCATGGGGCAACCGGTTCCGCCGCCCGCCTATTATCCCGCGCCCTACGCCAACCCGGCCCCGCCGCCCGCGCCGTACGCGTCCCCCGCGCGCCCACCGGGAGCCTATACGTTTGCACCGGTGAAGTTCGGGCCTCTCACTCTGGAGCCGGTGCCGATCTCAGGCAATCTGGTCGATGAGCTGAAAATTGGCGGCCTGGCGCACGACGTCACGCTGGGCGGGCACCATCTGGAGACTGGCGCCGACGTCAACGTCGAAATGCTGTTCACCCCGCCCGACTTCCTGAGCGTCATCGGGTCGCCGCGCCCGCATATCGGCGCGGACATCAACACCTCCGGCAACACCAGCGACGGTTACTTCGGCCTGACCTGGGGCATCTCGCTGATCCAGAGCCTGTTCCAGCCAAACGACTCAGTCTTCGTCAATGGCAGCCTGGGTGGCGCGGTGCAGGACGGCTACATCGACAGCTCGCCGCCGACTCGCAAGAAGCTGGGATCGCGCATCCTGTTTCGCGAGAGCGCGGAGCTCGGCTATCAGCTGACCCCGATCACCAGCGTCTCCACGTTCGTCGATCACATCTCAAACGCCAATCTGGGTCAGCACAATGCCGGCATTACCAGCGTCGGCGGCCGCCTCGGCTTCAAGTTCTAGTCTCCCCCGAGCCGCGGTTTGCGCGCCCGGCCGCCGCGTAGACGCGCGGTCGGTGCTGCGCGCCCGTCGGCCTAACCGGCAAGTTGCCTTTCGGCATCTGTTGCACGTCCGCCACGCTGCGACGAAAACACCACTAAGCGAATAAAGCCGACTTGATCCCCCTGTTGCGCGCAATATCATCGGTAGAGAGGAACGCGTGTTCTTCGCGCGGCTAACCGCAACATTTTGGGTTTGGGGGAGCAATGACGAAAAAGCGGAATATCGCCAGATTGGCGGCACTCGGCGGAATGACCGCCGTAGTTGCGCTGCTATCCGGCGTGTCGATGGCGAAAGCCGACGAATTGTCGGATCTGAAGGCGAACCAGGATCTCCTGCAGCGCCGGCTTGATCAGCTCGCTCAAACCTCGGGCGCCTTGATGGCTCCGACCACGGGCGGGGCGCCGACGACGCAGATGATGGGCGGCAGCTTCCCGCGCTCCTTCCTGATCCCCGGCACCGATACGTCGATCCGGGTCGGCGGCGAAATCCGCGAAATCGCTGATTTCTGGTTTAACGGCGGCCCGACCAACTCGTCGCCGCAGACCACGACCGTTGGCGTTACCGGTCAGGCTTCGACCGCGCCGCTGAACATTCATATCCCAGTGGCGCTTGGCACCAACGCCAACGCGGTTGGCACGGCCCGCGGCAATGACGTGTTCTCGCAGAGCCCGCGCGAATCCAAGCTCAGCGTCGAAACCCGGACGCCAACGGCCTGGGGCGAAGCGCGGACCTATATGGAATTCGACTGGGCTGGTTCGACCGCGTTCGCGCCTGGCGGCTCCGACCCGACCTCGGTGTCTGACAACCTTGTGCCTCGTCTCCGGTTCGCATACGGCACGTTGGGCGGGTTCCTGGCCGGTCAGGCGAACTCGAACTTCTCCGACCCGGATGCAAACGCGGAAGTCATCGACTTCGGCGGTAACCCTGGCGATCCCGGCGTGACCCGCATCCCGCAGATCCGGTATACGATGCCGCTCGCAGCCTGGCAGTTGCCAGGTGCCCTCTCGATATCGGCGGAAACGCCCGAGACAGACGTGGGTAGCGGCGTTGGTGTGTTCGCATCCGATACCGGTGCCATAGCCTCACCGGCCGGTGCGATTGCCGGCGCCATCATCAGCCCGTCGAGCACTGGCCTGAATGCCGGCTTCTTTGCCAACCCGGCCAAGGCAACGGCGCCTGATCTGACCGCCGCGTGGTACATCCCGCAACCCTGGGGCCATGTCGATTTCAGCGCGGTTATCCGCCCCGGCATGGAGCTTAATGACGGCGCGTTTGTGAATCGTGACTTCATCGGTTACGGCGGCCATTTCGGCGGCGACGTGAAGCCGAACTGGTTTGGCCTCAACCCGAAAGACGACATCACATGGCAGGTCGTCTATGGTGACGGTATCGGCCGCTACCTCAACAACAACACCAACTTTGCCATCGCCACCAACTACCCGGCCGCCGGAGCGTTAACCGCCGCGTCAGCCGCCTCCGTGTTGGCGCGTACAACAGTCGAGTGGGGTGGTGAAGTCGGCTACCAGCATTGGTGGGCGGATAACCTCCGATCCAACGTCAATGCCGGTATCAACCACCACGACATCAACTCGAACGTTGTCGGTTGCGTTGGCTCACCGCTTGCCGCACCGAAAGCCACGGGCGCAGGTGCTTGCGGCCTGAATAAAGAGGTGATCATGGCGCACGCCAACATCATCTGGAACCCGGTCCCGTTCGTCGATGTGGCTCTCGAATATGCCTATGGCCATCGTCAGGTCCTGAGCAACATCAAGGGCGACGAAAACGCTCTGATCGGCAAGTTCGGCGTGAAGTTCTAATCCACGCCTCCAAGTCAGCTGCCGGCCTCACCGGCAGCTGCCATTAAGCCCCCGCCCGCGGCGGGGGCTTTTCTTTGGCCGCCCGGTCGATCAGGCATAGTCAGCCCCGCTGGCGACGCGAGATGGCCGATGCCTCTATGCGTGCCGGTGCATCCGGCTTAAAGCCTTTGCAAGGCCGGTTCCGACAACCTACAGCACGCTGTCAACCGTGACTTCCACGGCGCAGAAAGACGCTCAATTCGAAACCACAATCCGCTTTATTCCGCTGCCACCGGGCTGGCCAGGTGGCGGTGCCTCATTGGCACGGCGGCAAAGATGATCGCGGCGATCAGCGTTACGACAGCGATGTAATAAAGGCCGCCGGTAAAGCTGCCGGTGGTCGTCTTCACCCAGCCGATCACGATCGGACCGATAATACCGCCGAAATTGCCGAAGCTGGTAATCAGGCCGAAAGCACCCGCCATCGCGCTGCGGCTGAGAAAGGTTGGCGGGACGGTCCAGAACATCGGCCGCGCGATCCCGCTGCCGATCTCGGTGAGCGCGACAAAAATCACCGCTCCCATTGCCGCCGGAAAATAACCCATGCCCCAAAAGCCGATCGTGCACAGCACCATAAGTCCAGCGAGACTCCAGCGCCGGTCGGAAAACCGGTCGGCGCAATAGCTGCCGATCAGCATCGCGACAATGCCGATCACCTCGGGGATCGCGATTGTCCAACCAACCCAGAAATTGCTCAGCCCCCAACCCTTGACGATGAGCGGCAGGAAATAACCCAGCGAATAGGCTGTTGAACCAAATGCAAAATAGATCGTGCACAGGAGCAAGACACGTGGATCGATCAAGGCGCGCCAGATGCTGAGTCGGCTATGCGCGGCCTCCACCGCCGCCTGCTCGCGCTCGAGCGTCGTCTGCAGCCACACCCGCTGCTCGGTGGGCAGCCAGGCGGCGCTCGCCGGCCGTTCCGTGAGATAGCGCAGCGCGACAAAGCCCAGCACGATCGAGGGCAGTCCCTCGAGCAGAAACATCCACTGCCACCCAGCCAATCCGAGCAGCCCGTTGAGCTGCATCAGGCTGGTGGCGAGCGGACCTCCAAGCGCCCCGGACGCCGGGATGCCGAGCAGCATCACGGCATTGACGCGGGTGCGATAGACCGTCGGAAACCAATAGGTCAGGTAGAGCAGCAGCCCCGGAAACAGCCCCGCCTCGCTAAGCCCGAGCAGAAAGCGGACAAGGACAAAGCTGCGTTCTCCGCTCACCAGCGCCATGGCTCCAGCGGCCAATCCCCAGGTGATCGCGATGCGCCCGATCCACCGGCGCGCTCCGATGCGATGAAGGATCAGGTTGCTGGGGACTTCGCAGGGGATGTAGGCGATGAAAAACGCCGCCACCCCGAGACTATACGTATAAGGCGTCAGCCCCAGATCCTGGTTCATCGTCAACGCGGCAAAGCCAAGATTGACGCGGTCGATAAGGCTGACGAGGTAGAGCCCAAACACCAGTGGCAACAATCGCCGCGCCACGGCGCGGACGGTTGCCCGCTCGATCTCATCCACCACGCCCGTTCCCCCCCGCCCGGCTATTCAGTCGCCTATGCCGCACGAGACCCAATATGGCCCAATGTCGGGAAGGCCACACCGCTTTCGCCGTCAGCCGGAAGTTATGGCCGCGGCGCCGACGCCCGGTTTGCGCCGTTCAGAGCGGCGCCGAGATACGCCATGTCGACAAGGGGCTGACCGCCCGCGAACGTCAAAACCAGTTCGTTGACGCCGGCGCGCCGGTATCGCTCTGCGGCGGCCTGACAATCCCGGGCATCACCCGCGATGGCGAATGCCGCGACAAAGCGATCGTCGAGCACCTTCACTGGCGGTTCCCCGCGCCGCAGGCGCTCCAGCGCGCCGACGACATCGGTTTTCGGGATGCCGCTGAGCGCCACGATGGTTTCGCGAATCGCCGGCCAATCGGCATTGACCGGCCAGAAAGCCGACAGCATCTCACCAATGACGCCCTTGGCGACCCGGCATGCTTCACGGCGATCCGCCCGCGCGACGCAAGGAACGTACTGTACGATATCGAGCGGTGCTCGCTGCGCTGCCGCCGCGCTGCTTTGGACGATACAGATGGCGCGCTCGCTATAGGCGGGCGGGCACATGTTCGACACGATCAATCCGTCTGCCAGCCGGCCGCAGAGTTCGAGACTGCGATCGCCCATCGAAGCCGCGTAGATCGGCATGTCGGGGCGCGGCGGCCGGAACCCGAGCGCGACGCCATCGACCGAAAATGCCCGGCCCTGATAGGTTACATTATCGCCGCGCAGTAAACCGCGCAGGATGTCGATCGAGTCCCGCAGCGCGGCGAGGGGGCGATAATCGAATCCCATGCGCCTGACCTGGGCCGCGATGCCGGCGCCCAGGCCGAGAACAGCGCGACCGT
Organism: Alphaproteobacteria bacterium; assembly: GCA_019240125.1. GTDB lineage: Bacteria > Pseudomonadota > Alphaproteobacteria > ATCC43930 > CGMCC-115725 > DATARH01. The sequence goes on along the minus strand of JAFAYW010000219.1, from coordinate 3,155 downwards.
CGGACAACTCGTCGAGCGCGCCAAATTCCATTGCGATCAGCGCCGGATGCCGGTTGTAGGGGTTGACGACACCAATCCCGATCCGAATTTGCGAGGTTGTCGCGGCGAGCGCCGATACCGCCGGCAACACTCCGCGGTGAAACGGGTTTTCGGCGAACCACACCGACGTAAAGCCGTTCGCCTCTGCCGCCGCGCCCAGCTCCAGGCATCGCGCTGGCGATAAGCCACCATGCAGGCGCACGCCAATTCGATTGCATTTGACCTCGGCGACCACCAGGGCGGCTCCCGGGCGGAGCTTAGACGCCGCCGGGGCGCGGCGCCGTGCTGACCTCGGAGAAATGCACGTGGATGACCCGCCAATCGCCGTCTTCCTTGCGGAACACCATCGTCGACCGCGAGGTGAACGCCGTCCCGTATCTCCGGCCGGGCTGCGGCGGCTCGGAGCCGATCCACTCTGATTGGGTCTGCCGCTCGCACCACACAACCGCGAGATCGTCGGTGACGGCGCCGCCGATTTCGAACGGTGTCCAGTACGCACTTTTGACGTTGTTCCGATAGAACTGCCATAGCCGCGTCCAGTGCTCGCGCCCCTTGTAGGTGTGGCCGTTCAGGTTGAAGAAGACAGCGTCCGGCGCGCTGCTCCAGATATCCTGCAAGCCCTCCCAGTCGAAACTGGCGTTCACTTCCAGGTATTGATGCATGCGTTCAAGTACGCGGCGCCGGTCGGCAAGTGATCCGCCGGTCAGCTTGGCAGGGTCCATCTCCGGCGACATAGGCAATCCCTCATCAGCGCTGGGCGAACGAACCCCCTGCCTTACTCGGCAAGGTGCAGTCGACCCAGATCGAAATGATAAACGCGGGCGGTGTTGCCCCCGGCAATCTTGGCCTGTTCGTCCTGCGGCACCCCGGCGAGGATATCGGCGAGGATTTTCTGCGATTGCGGGAAAGTCGACTCGCTGTGCGGGTAATCCGAACCCCACATCATGTTGTCGACGCCGATCACGTCGCGCAGGCGAATGCCGATGGCATCTTCCTGAAAACTCAACACGACATGATGGCGGAAGAAATCGCTGGGCAGCATGTCGTTCTTGAAACGATAGATCGCCTCGCCGTGGCGCTCGCGATAGGTGTAGTCCATCGTCGAGAGAAGATGCGGCGCCCAGGCCAGTTCGAACTCGACGACCGCCAAGGTCAGCGTCGGGTGGCGCTCGAACACCCCGGAGAAGATCATGTCGCAGACCGATAGCGCCGGGTAGAACGCCTTGGTGGATCGGCTGCTGGCGTCGCGCAAGGTCTTCTCGCCGACGCCACGTATCTTGCCCTGCCGGCGGGTCGCTGTGTGCAGGCTGAGCGGCATCGCGAGCGATGCGGCGGCTGCCCAGAACGGCTCGTATTCGGGCTGGTCGTAACGCCGATCTTCGAACGGGTATTCGGTAATCATCGCACCCGACAGATCGAGGCGGGCAGCGCGCTCCAGTTCGCCGACAGCGTCCTGGACGTCGTCGAGATTGATCATCGCGATGCCCTTGAGGCGCGCGGGATCGGTGCGGCAGAACTCGGCCAGCCAGTCATTGTAGGCGCGGAAAATGGCTGACATCAGCTGCGGGTCGGCAAGCCGGAAATAGAACAGCCCCTGCGAGGGATACAGCACCTCGCCCGCAACGCCGTCGAGCGCCATATCCTTGAGATGCTGGTCGGGGTCGTAGCCGCCGCGATGCACGTCCTCAAAGCGACCGTCGGCGGAAATGGTTTCAGGCGCCTCAAACCGCGCGCCGGCATTGGAAATGAGGCCGATGCCGGAGAGAATCTGATCGCGCTCGACGATAATCTGGTCGCCACCATTGATGCGTTCGATGCGCGGCGCACGGTCGCGAAACGCCGCGTCGATGCGCGTCTGCCACAGATCAGGCGGCTCGAAGACATGCGAGTCGGACGAGAGAACCAGGGGCAGCATCGGCGTCTCCTTCTCGCGCGGTCGGCCCACAGCTTTGGCAACCAGCCCGTCCACGTCAAGCAAAGCGCGGGCCTTTCCTCATGTCATGACGCTGGCAGCGGCCGATGTTCGCCCTAAACTCACCCGTGCAGAGCGGGAGGCAGCGATGGGCCGGGTCGAGGGAAAAGTTGCATTGGCGGTGGGCGCCGGTGGCGGGATTGGCGGGGCGGGTGCCGAGGGGCTGGGCCGGGAGGGCGCTGCGGTGATGTGCGCCGATGTCGATGGCGCGGCGGCGGAGGCGACCGCCGCGCGCATCCGTGCCGCCGGTGGAAAGGCGGCTGCGATGCCGCTCGATATTCGCGACCGGGCGGCGGTGGATGCCGCAGTGGCGGCGACGGTCGCAACCTTCGGCCGGCTCGACATCCTGTTCGAAAGCGCTGGCATCGCGCATCGCACGCATTTTCTCGATCTCGATGCCGACACCTGGCAGCGCATCCTGGCCGTCAACCTGACCGGCATGTTCCATCTCGGCCAGGCGGCGGCGCGGCAGATGGTGAAGCAGGGCGGCGGCGGCACGATCATCAACGTAACCTCGCAGCTTGCCGAGGTCGCGCGCCCCGATCGCGCCGCCTATGTCGCCTCCAAGGGCGGCACGCGTTCGCTGACTCAGGCGATGGCCGTCGATCTCGCCGCGCACAACATACGGGTCAATGCGATCGCTCCCGGCCCGGCCCTGACCGGCCTGACCCGCGCCTCCTACCCGGACGATGCGGCCCGACGCGCGACCGAGGTGCTGATCCCGCTCGGCCGCATCGGGATGCCCGAGGATTTGGTCGGCGCGGTCTTGTTTCTGGCTTCAGACGACTCGCTCTGGTGCACCGGCAGCACCGTGACGGTCGATGGCGGCTATAACGCAATCTGAGCAGGGAGATTGGCCGGGCGGAGTGCATTCACGCGCACCCACCCCTATGCTCGGCGAGCATGCGTTTTTGAGGAGATGCGGATGAAGCCCGAAACGGTCGGCATGTCGGCGGTCCGGCTGGCGCGCCTGGACGAGGTGATGAAGTCCCGCTATGTCGATAGCGGCTACCTGCCCGGCATGCTCACCTATGTCTGGCGCAAGGGCGAACTGGTGCATACCGGCCTGTGCGGACACATGGATATCGAACGCGACCGGAAGATGCGCGAGGACGCGATCTTCCGCATCTATTCGATGTCAAAG
>JAFAYW010000195.1 GCA_019240125.1 Alphaproteobacteria bacterium | reverse complement strand
TGCTGGATGGTGGGCGCGGCGCAGAACATTGTGATCTTCTCCTCCTTGATGAGGTCGAAGATCATCCTTGGCTCGACCTGCCGCATACAGACATGCGCCATGCCGCGCGCCGTGTTGATCCATGTAAACGTCCATCCGTTCGCATGGAACATCGGAAGCGTTCATAGATAGCGATCCGCCGGCGTCAAGTGGTGATGAGCGAGGGTGCCCATCACATTTATATACGCATTGCGGTGCGTAATCATCGCGCCTTTGGGCCGAGCGGTTGTTCCGCTCGTGTAGTTGATGGTTATCAGATCGTTTTCGTTAAGGGCCGGTCTGATAAAATCCGGCGGACGGGATAAAAGTGTTTCCTCATAATTCATCCAGCCGTTTCGCGAACCTTCAAGTGCCACGAAATGTTTGACGTCGCGTAACCGGTCGCGAATACCGTCTACAGCTTCAAGATAGTCCGAATGGGCGCAGATAACCGTGGCGCCGCAATGATTAATGATGTATTCGAAGTCGCCAGGGGTAAGGCGGTAATTTATCGGCACTAGCGCAGCGCCAATTTGCGGGACCGCGTAGTAACCTTCGAGATGTGAGTGCGTCTTCGGAGCGATATAGGCGACCCGATCACCGAGACGAACACCCAAAGCCTGGAGCGCGACCATCCGGCAGACAACGGATGATCCGTCCGTGTGGACGGCCGCAATCCTGACAGACGCCGCCCGCTCGTTCGAACCGCACCTGCCGCCTGAGTTGTGGCCAGTCGATCGGGTAGAACCATCGCATTTCAGCCCTGATCGGCATCCGCGTTCCTCCCCGTGTTCTTTGGTGTCGGTTTGACGAGCAGGCGATAAACGCTCGCGCGCCCAATGCCGAGCCGTTGAGCAATCGCCGTTGGGCCGAGTTTTTCCTCGCGGCTTAATCGCAATACCTCGCCAGCATCGATCGATGGCTTACGTCCCTTGTAGATACCGCGCGCTTTAGCGGCGTTGATCCCCTCAAGCTGCCGTTCCCGGCGCAGATTGGTCTCGAACTCGGCGAACACACCGAGCATATCGAGAAAGGCCTTGCCCGCCGCAGTGCCGGTGTCGATCGGTTGCTCGGTCGACTTCAGCGCAACGCCGCGATCTTTAAGCTCATGTACGATGTCCTGCAGGTCCTTCAGGGACCGCGCCAAACGATCAATGCGGGTGATGACAAGCGTGTCGCCGCGCCGCAGAAAATCCAGCAACACCTGCAGCTCGGTTCGGCCATCACGGCGCGCACCACTCGCCTTCTCTGAGCGGATAACCTCGCATCCCGCCGCCTTCAGCGCAGCCCGCTGGATGGCAAGGTCCTGGTCAAACGTGGATACCCGAGCGTAACCGTAAAGGGACATGAGGCGGCAGCACTGTCTCGTTAGGTTCTAGACCCTCTCATTGTACCGTCTCATATAAGGACTTTCAACTCAAATGAGACGCCCCGACGCGTCTCATCGCCATGTATCTCTGGGGTACACTCAAAGGGCACGATAACGCCGATATGCCCGACTATGTATCCCAACTGCTCAGCCTGCATGGGTGCGACGTGAGCTCGTCGCTGACGTCATAGACGTGTATTGAGGACCTGCAGCACTGGATTTCAGTGACGCGGGTCAAGCAGTAGCTCGCCGCGATCCGGCTGACCCATGCCGGCTGAAAGCAACAAGAGTAACCCAATGGTCTCGGTGATGTTCTAAAACAAATGATAGTTGGGGAAGACACTATGCGACGCGGACTGCTAGCACTGTACCTACTCATGCTCTCATTGGCAGCGATCAATTATGCCGACCGGGCGGTGCTCTCAGTAGCCGCGCCTATGATCGCGGCTGAATTCCACATCTCGACCGTAACGCTCGGCTATTTACTCTCGTGTTTTTTGTGGAGCTATGCAGCGAGCCTAATCTTGTGGGGTTTCGCAGTAGATCGCCTCGGTCCTCGTGCGACGACCGCAATAGGCTTGACGATCTGGTCACTGGCAACGGTTGGAACCGGCTTCTGCGCGAGTTTGCCGACACTGTTCGCAAGCCGCTTTGTCATGGGCGCTGGAGAGGCGAGCTGGTCGCCCTCGACGGGGCGGCTGATACGGGACTGGGTGCCGGTCGCCCAGCGCGCGCTTTCCCACATGATCATCAGCACCGGCAGCTACGCGGGCCCGGCGCTGGGATCGGTGCTGTTTGCCTGGATTGCAAGTCGCTATGGCTGGCGCAGCGGCTTCTTTGTAATGGGCAGTTTCGGGGCGATATGGTTGCTCGCCTGGGCGATCTGGTTTCGGCCGCCGGCCGGGGTTCTCGAAACCGCAGAACAGGCTCCATCTGGCATCCCTTCCGGCGGATTGGGCCAGTTGATACGCAACCGCAGCATGTGGGGACTTTTCTTTACGCAAGGCACCGGCGTCTATACGCACTACCTGTTTCTGACTTGGCTGCCGAGCTATCTCGTGGCGACACGGCACCTGACGATCATGAATACCGGAATGCTTGCCGCCGTGCCTTACACGGTGACGATCGTTGCCGGCCTCATGCTGGCGCACTTCAGCGATCGCTTGCTACAAGCCCGCGGCACGCACACTGGAGAACGCCGGCGCATGGTCGCGGCGATGTTGCTGCTTTCGGCCGTTGTGTTGGCGACCCCCTTCGCGAATAGCACCTGGCTGGTGCTGGTCCTGATTTCCGTGTCGATGACGGGTTCGGCAGTCGCCAATGCGCTCAACGCCTCGCTGCTCCTCGATCTTCTGGACTCGTCGAATGACGCCGGCAAAGCCACGGGCCTGCTTATCACCGGCGGCAACGTCTTCGGCCTGCTTGCTCCGATCGTGACCGGCTACGTGATCGCTGTAACTGGCAGCTACGGCGGCGCCTTCGCCGTCGCCGGGGCACTCTTAATCGCCGGCGCCGTAGTGGTGATGACCATGACCCGGCGTCCGATCATCACCCGTGCTGTCCGCTCATCCTCACGTAGCGCGCTGGCGCCGAGCTAACATGACCTCGCCATACGATTGTAGGCTAGACCCGCCGTTCCGATAATGCTGGCATGTAACACATAAACCGAATAAGCGCCTGAAACATGATGACTTTCTGAATACTTAAAAGCGATTTCCAGAATGGGGCTTATGCGACCCGACAGTCGGGACACACTCTGGCCAGTGAGAATTAGCCCTTTATACCGTAGGAGCCTTTGATAAGCTTGGCTTGGACAGAGGGAGGCGAACATGCACGGCGGCGCTGCGCGGGTATCCTCGTTTGAGAAACCGGAAGGGGCGGATGTTGTGCTGTGTTTCGTGGCGCTTTCTTGGCTGTGTTGGCTTCAATCTGGCCTTCGCTGGCTAACGCTGAACGGGTGGCCATTTCATGTGGTAGCGCCAGCCTCTATCATAACTTCGTGGTAGACTTTTCTAGATCAGAAATTACTCACGGTGAGGAAAACCAGATCGATTCAGCCAATGGAGAAATCAGAACATACAACCATGTCCAGTTCCGACGGAGCAGCGGTTTTATCATTTGGAGTCTGCGGATGCCTCATGGAGCAACATTCGAATTTGCCCTAGATACCCAAAACTGGGAACTAAGAGATAGGGAGCCCGCTTTTCATAGATGGGAGGAGGTCGAACCAGCGAGCTGTCGCGCATCCAGAGTCCGACCGGAATAAGCCTTCCAGAGTTCCCTCTGAGCGAGGAAATGCAAAGCCCGCTCAGCGTTGCAATTCAAGAATTCTGCACGGTCGCGCTGATAGCGTCTAATCAGCGGGTTACGGCGTGCAGAAATCAGGTGCAGAAAACCGCTAATTGCCGCCCCAAAGCCGCCGTGGCCTTTCCGTAATTAGACGTTATCGGATGCGGAAATTAAGACGATCGCAAGGTCCAGTCTTGTCGCTCGTCAGCTTCTAGGACGGGAGGCGCGATCTCTCTCCGGAAAGTACCACATACGATTGTGCTGTACGTCTCATGCGGCGCTTCGGGGTCGCCCGACCATTCCAGGCCGCCGAAAAGGATGAAACGCCAGACTGAACAGTAGGGAAGCCTGTGACTCCGCTGTCCCCAATACTCGACTGTTCCGTCACCTAGGTTTTGATGCACGGCTTCGGGATCGGGGCCAACAAGGGATTCCATGATGGCAGTACCTTCTGCCTCCTGGGCCGTAGTGACATGCCGGACGCGTGGCTCCCAGTTGCGATGTAGCGGACGCTCGAAGTGATGCGCGAATAGGCCCCTAACAACCATCTGGACCCAGTTTAAGACTTCTGCCGAGGCGACCTCATACGCCGGTTGCCCGTTATCGCCCGGTCTCAGGCTTTCGATTATGCTTCTGTGCAACCGTCGGTTTCCAGCAAAGCGGCCCGGGAGATTTAGTTCTGCATATTCCCTAGCGGTTGGGTGATTGGCTCCGAGTGGCACCATGGTCATGAGGTAATTTTCGAGTCGGCTCTTGATGGTGTTGCATTCTTCGCAGCCCGGACTTTGGGTAGCCGATTTCGGTGATGAGTCAGGAATAATCTACGACCGAAAATATGCTCGCCGATGGTGGGGACATCGCTACGCCCACAATAAACACAAACTCCCGTGCCGAAGCGCTTCCTGGCCATAATCGAGAACCTATCAGGTTTTGTGCAAAAATCAGGCAGACCGTGTGGAAACGAGTACTGAAAGGATTCCGGCGAGGATGATGTCGCGCTAGTATCTGGCATGGCGCACATCACCGGCCACGATCGGGATCAGATACTCCTGTTGCCGGAGGCGGTCGACGATTACGTCGCCGGTGACAATCCGGTGCGGTTCATCGAAGCGTTTGTTGAGGGGCTGGACCTGGCGGCACTCGGGTTCGTGCGGGCGATGCCGGAGGCGACGGGCAGGCCGGGA
>JAFAYW010000109.1 GCA_019240125.1 Alphaproteobacteria bacterium | reverse complement strand
TCAGCGAACCGGGGCCGCCGTCGCCGCTCTTCACGTAGATCTTGCACTGGTCGAGAAATTTCATGTCCAGCTCGGCAATAAAAAAGGGAGCGGCGAGCCGCTCCCCGTGTCGTCATTACTCTGTGGGGGAACGGCTATTCGGCGGCTTCCGCCGGCGGTACGATCGAGATGAAGGTACGTCCGCCGAGCCCCTTATGGAACTTGACCGCGCCGTCGACCAGCGAGAACAGCGTATGGTCGCGCCCCATGCCGACATGGCTGCCGGGGTGGAATTTGGTGCCGCGCTGGCGCACGAGGATGTTGCCGGCGACGACGATCTCGCCGCCGAACTTCTTCACGCCGAGCCGCTGACCCGGTGAATCACGTCCGTTGCGAGAGGAGCCGCCAGCTTTCTTGTGGGCCATGCCTGTCTCTCCTGCGTCCCGCGATCAGATCGAGGCGCGAATTTCGTCGATGCGCAGCACCGTCTGGTGCTGGCGATGACCGTTCTTGCGACGGTAATTGTGCCGCCGCTTTTTCTTGAAGACGATGATCTTGTCGGCGCGGGTGTGCTCGACCAGCGTCGCGCTGACCACGGCGCCTGCGACCAGCGGCGAGCCGGTCGTGACCTCGGCGCCCTCGCCGACCATCAGGACCTCGCCCAACTCGATCGTCGCGCCGGGTTCGCCGACAAGCTTCTCGACGGCAATGACGTCGTTCTGGGCGACCTTGTACTGCTTGCCGCCGGTGCGGATGACTGCGAACATGATGAAACCGATATCGGATGGCGCGCCCGCCGCGGCAACCCCGCCCGGGAGCGTATGTGGCGCAAATGCGCGACGTACGGGGACTCCCCGGCCGCGAGCGGCGCACTATAGTCCCGACGCCTGCCGTGTCAACGGCGAGCGGTGCCTTGATGTGAAAGTATTTATTCCTTGAGACGGATCGTATTGTTTCTGGGCACATGGCCGGGAATATGGCTGCTGTCGCTGATCATCTACTCCGTCTGGATGTTCAGCCGCGGCTTTGACATTGACCAGATGTGCTTTCTTCCCGATCAGCACTGGCCATGGTGGTTCTGGCGCGACTATGCGACGTGGATTGGCGCGCCCTGGGCACTGTCCGCCGCTGCGTGCCTCGCGATATGGCTGTCTCGACGTTTCGGTTGAGTTTTGATGTTGCCAAGGCCCCACTCGCCGACCTCGCCCGATCCGACGGTGTTGGTGCCGCGCGCTCCCGCCATCGTGGCCGGGTTTCGCGAGATTGTGTGGCTGTCGCCTGAGGGGGAGATCGAGGCACTGTCGCTGGGAGAGGCGCGGCAGCGGGTCGAGTTCGAGACGCCGCTGCTGTGCCATGGGCGGGCGGTGGCGCGGCGGCTCGATGTACCGGCCTTCCCGTGCCTTGATCTGCTGGAGCTGTTTGCGTTTGTCAGGCCAGCGCGGTTTTGCGTGCCAACGCCGGGCGGCCTCGCGACCGCACTCGGCCTCGCCGCGCCGCGCGACATGGCTGGGGGGTGCGCGACGCTGATCGCGGCCGCCCGCGCCCTGTTGCAGGAGTTGCAGGCTGATACCGCGCTCGACACTCGCGCCATCGCCGAGGCGGCGCAGCGCGCCGGCTGGTCCTGGGGGCCTGCGGTGTTGGCCGCGCTGCCACCGGGGTCGGCCGATGCCGAGAAACGCGCCGCCGGATTGCGCGCCTGGTACACCTTGCCGGAATGGCAGGAGCGCGCACCGCCCCCGCCGCCCGGCACCCTGCCGGTAGCGCCGGAGGAGGCGCGGCAGCGGCTCGCGGCATTGCTCGGCAACGGTGCCGAGACGCGACCGCAGCAGGCGGATTATGCCGCCGCGGTCAGCGCCGCCTTCGCGCCGCGCGACACGCCTCAGGTGCCGCGCGCCGTGCTGGCCGAGGCGGGCACCGGCGTCGGCAAGACGCTCGGCTATATCGCCCCCGCCAGCCTCTGGGCCGAACGCAATGAGGGCGCCGTGTGGGTCTCCACCTACACCCGCAACCTGCAATCGCAGATCAACGGCGAACTCGACCGGCTCTATCCCGATCCGGGACAGAAGCGGCGCCGCGTCGTGGTGCGCAAGGGGCGCGAGAATTTCCTGTGCCTGCTGAATTATGAGGATGCGGTGCGTTCGGCCTCGACGCGCCAGGCCGCCACCGTCGCGCCGCTGGCGCTGATCGCGCGGTGGATCGGCGCGACCGCGGCCGGTGACCTGGTCGGCGGTGACTTCCCAGGCTGGCTCGGCGAGCTGATCGGACGCGGCCGCATCAACAGCCTCGCCGACCGGCGCGGCGAGTGCATCCACTCGGCCTGTCCGCATTTTCGTCGCTGCTTTGTCGAGAAGAATGTGCGGGCGGCTCGGCATGCCGAAATAGTCGTCGCGAATCATGCCCTGGTGATGGTGCAGGCGGCGCTGGGCGGGCTCGATGACGGCACGGTGCCGACCCGCTATGTGTTCGACGAGGGGCATCATCTGCTGGATGCGGCCGACGCGGCATTTTCGGTGCGGCTGTCGGGCCAGGAGGGGCGCGAGTTGCGCCGTTGGCTGCTCGGGGCCGAAGCCGGCCGCTCGCGAGCACGCGGACTGCAGCGCCGCATCAGCGATCTCGTCGAAGGCAACGACGAAGCCGGCGAGGCGCTGATCGAGGCGCTCGTGGCGGCGCGCGTGTTGCCGGCGGATGGCTGGCAACAGCGGGTTGCCGGCGGCACCGGCCTGCCGGGTTTTGAGAGTTTTCTGGCGGTGGCGCGGCGGCAGGTCCTGGCGCGCGCGGCCGACAGCGAGAGCGGCTATGGCATCGAGGCCGAGGCGCGACCGTTGATCGACGGGATGCCCGAGGGCGCCGGACGCCTTGCCGATGCGCTCGACCGGCTGGCGACCGCATTGCGCCGGCTCGCGACAGCCTTGCGCAAGCCGCTGGAACACCCGGAGAACCCGCCAGAGCCGGGATTGCGGATGCGGCTTGACGCGACGATCCGCGGCCTGTTGCGCCGCGCCGACGTTCTGCTGGCGGGCTGGTCATCACTGTTGCGCGATCTCGGCCAGCCGGCGCGGCCCGAGACCGTGGAGTGGCTGGCGCTGGACCGGTTCGACGGCAACGAGCTCGACATCGCGATCAACCGCAACTGGGTCGATCCCGGCATTCCCTTTGTGAAGGCGGTGGCCGAGCCGGCGCACGGCCTTGTCGTGACGTCGGCGACCCTGACCGACGGCGAGGCGGATCCCGAGACCGCGTGGCGCGCGGCCGAGGCGGCGACCGGGTTGCGCCATCTCGCCGAAAACCCCGCCTCGGCCCGCATCGCCTCGCCGTTCGATTACCCGGCGCAAACCCGCATCTTTATCGTCACCGATGTGCCGCGCGACGATATGGGTCAGGTCGCCGCCGCCTTTGCCGCGTTGATGGGCGCGTCGCAAGGCGGCGCGCTCGGCCTGTTCACCGCGATCGCGCGGCTGCGCGCGGTCCACGAGCGCATCGCACCGGTATTGGAGGCGCGCGGTCTCCTACTGCTGGCGCAGCATATCGACGCGATGGCGACCGCGACCTTGGTCGACATCTTCCGCGCCGAGGAGGATTCCTGCCTGCTCGGCACCGACGCGGTGCGCGACGGGGTCGATGTCCCTGGCCGCTCGCTGCGGCTGATCGTGTTCGACCGGGTACCGTGGCCGCGCCCCGACATATTGCACCGCGCCCGCAAGGCGGCGTTTGGCGGCGCCGCCTATGATGACCGCATCTGCCGCCTGCGCCTGCGCCAGGCCTATGGGCGCCTGGTGCGTCGCGCCGACGATCGTGGCGTGTTCGTCATCCTCGACCGTGCCCTGCCCTCGCGCCTGCTCACCGCTTTTCCGGCCGGTGTGGACATTCAACGGCTCCCCTTGGTCGATGCCGTGGAGGCGACGGCGGGGTTCCTCGGTACCCAAAGCTCGGCGGCCAGGCGCACGCCTTTCCCAGCCATGCCTTGACAGACATGTCGCCATTTTGGTCTGTGCGCGGCAGCGGGTCGGCATGTGCCGCCGGCACGCAGCGAAAAGACCAGGAGGCGTGATGCTCGACCCCCATAGTGCGCTGATTTACACGATGGTGATCGTGTCGGCGGCGGATCGCGACATGACTGACGACGAGCTAGAGGTAATCGGCGAGATCGTCGGACATCTTCCGGTTTTTCGCAGCTTTGACCGGCAACAGCTGTCGGAGGTGCTGAAGGCCTGCACTGAACTCTTGGGCCACGATAACGGATTGGGCGAGGCTTTAACGCAGATCAAGGCTGCATTGCCCGCGAACCTGCGCGAGACCGCTTATGCAGTAGCGTGCGACGTCGCCGCCGCCGATGGCGAGGCAAGCCAGGAAGAGCTGCGGGTGCTCGAAATGATGCGCCACCGCTTCAGCATTGACCGGCTGATTGCTGCTGGAATTGAGCGCGGTGCGCGCGCGCGCTTTCAGACGCTTTAACCTATGTGAACGCGTTTTTAGGGTTCACGGCAACAATCTCGCCACCTAAACGTATAAGCGTATGACGATTAGGTATTAGCGCAAACGGCGAGGTCCGTGGTCACGACAAGGCCCTTTGGCGCGCGGCGACGCCATCGCCGCGGAGCGGCGCTTGAATACAGCGCAGTGCTGTTCGTTGTCCTGGTGTGTTTTCTTCTGGTCCTGCAGAGCTTTAGGGCAGCATCGGAGCAGCGCGCGAGGGAGCTCGATCACGCGCGTCAGGTTTCCGCAAACCTCGCACAATCGCTGTCGCAGCACGCCAGCGACATCTTCCGTACTACCGATGCGAGCATCATCGGCATCGCGCGTCGGATCGAAAGTGACGGCTTCAACAGTGCCAATCTCGATCAGGCAGCGCGCGGCATGTCCGCCCGCATGACCGTCTTCCCGGTCATGGCGGGCTGGGCGGTGTCGGACGAAAACGGTAATTGCCTGACCGGCAGCCTTGTCCGTTCGCTGCGACAATGCGCCATTAACTACAAGGATAATCTCGAATATCACCGATCGCACCAGGACGATGTATCGTATATCGGCGAGCCATTTCAGACGACGGCAGCGGAGCCCTGGCTGTTGCCCGTATCGCACCGGCTGAACCGTCCGGATGGCAGTTTCGCCGGCATTATCACGGGCGATCTTTCTCTCGACTACTTCCAGCACTTTTACGACACATTCGATATCGGGCAGCTTGGCTCGATCCTGCTGGCGAAACGCGACGGCATGTTGCTGGTGCGCCGACCTTTCGCGGCGCGGAATATCGGGCGCGATCTGCACTCGTCGCATTTCTTTCAAAACTATGTGACGCACAATCTGAACGGTGATGTCGAGGTCGCCTCCGCTACGGATGGCATCACCCGGCTCAACAGCTACCGTGCGGTCAGCGGTTATCCGCTCTTCGTATCGGTAGCCCTGGCCACCAACGAGGTGCTGGCGCCGTGGAGCGCCGAGCGCCGGGCGCGTCTGGTGCGCGTCGGCATCATGGTCGGGGTCATCGGGGGGCTGGGTTTCTGGCTCGCCGCCTACATCCGGAGAGGCCGTCGGCTGGAGAATGCCTACTACGAAGCGGCGGATGCCTTCCGTCTGCTGGCCGAGCATTCCAGTGATCTGATCGTCAAGATCGGCCGTGATATGCGGCGGCACTATGTGTCGCCCGCCAGTCGATCGCTTCTCGGCTACGAACCGGAAGACCTGCTTGGGCACCCGACCGATGACATCCTGTACCCGCCGGATCGTGCGATCTGGGAGCACGCCTTCAATTCACAGATCGACGATACCGGCGAAGACGTACAGGCAACCTACAGGGTTAGGCGCAAAAATGGCGACCTGATCTGGGTCGAGGTCAATCGACGGACGCTGCCCGAAAACGAAGGATTTGTCGTCGTCTCGCGCGATGTCACGGCGCGCAAAACGGCCGAGGATCAGTTGACCCAGGCCAATCTTCAGCTGGAAAACCTGGCGCACCGGGACGGGCTGACCGGGCTTGCCAATCGCCGCTACTTCGATGATGCGCTGCAGACCGAATTTGCCCGCGCGCGCCGCGAGGGCAAGGTGTTGAGCCTCATCATGATCGATGTCGATTGCTTCAAACTCTTCAATGACCGCTACGGCCATCCCGCCGGCGACAAGTGCCTGCACGCGATTGCGAACGTCTTGGCGAAGCTGCCGGCGCGGGCGGGCGATCTTGTGGCTCGCTATGGCGGCGAGGAAATGGCGATCATCCTGCCCAACACCCCGATCGTGGGCGCGCTGCAGATCGCCGAGCGGGCACGCCTGGCGGTGCGCCAGCTGGCTTTGTCGCATGAAGGCAACGGACCTAAAATCGTGACGATCAGCCTGGGGGTCGCCGCGGCCGCACCGGATAGCGGCGCCACGGCCCCGGTCGATCTGATCAAGGCCGCCGACGGCGCCTTGTATGAGGCAAAGCGTGGCGGTCGCGACCAGAGCCGGGTTGCGCAAGCCACGTCAGCCGCTGAAATCGTGCATCCCTCCGCAGCGGAGTAAGCCTCCGCTGCTCTCGGGTATGGTCAAGCCTGCCGTTTCAGCTGCCGGGTTCTTTCCCCGCGGGCAATTTAACCGCGGGCAATGCGCGGCGGATCGCGTCGCGGATTTCCGGCGGCTGCTGTTCCAGTGCATCGCACAAGCGGGTTAACTGCCGGCGCAGGCCATAGACCTGGTCGAGCAATCCCAGGATCAGCGACATCGCGTCGTCATCGAGCGTGTACTCATGTCGCACATGCTGGATCAATTCGATCCGCGCGACGTCGACTTCGCGGAACTGCCAGGCGCCGCCCTGCTCGTCGGGCACGATCCAGCGGTTCTCGATCCAGCGCACGATTTCGGTCCGTCCGAGGCTGGAAAAGCGGCGCGCCAGTTCGTCGAGATCGATCATCACGCGCTCTGCCGCGTGGCACGGTTGTCGGCGCCGCTATCGCCAGGCATGCCGGCACGCGGATTGGTCGGGTGCGTTTCGGCCCAGCCGCTCAGGAACTCGGCCAGCTTTTCATCGCCGCTGGCGCCGATCACGACCTTCAGCGTGATGTATTGATCGCCAAAGGCATCCTTTCCGCCGCGGCGGCGCTGCACGCCCTTGCCGCGCAGCCGCAGACGGGTACCGGCATCCGAGCCCTTTGGGATCGTCATCGTTACCGGCCCGGTCACGGTCGGCACCGCGACACGCGCTCCGAGGACCGCTTCGGTGAGGCTGACCGGTAGCTCAAGGTGCACGTTGTCGCCGTCGCGGTGGAACAGCGGGTGCGGCGCGATATGCACCTCGATCAACGCATCCCCCGCCGTACCGCCGCCGAAGCCGGGGCCGCCCTTGCCCTTAAGCCGCAGAACCTGGCCTTCTTCGATCCCGGCCGGGATCGTTACGTCGAGCCATTCTTCCGGCGCCAGCGCCAAGCGCTGCTTGCCGCCGGTTACCGCCTCGACAAAATCGATCGTCAAGGTGAAGTGACGATCCGGGCCAGGCATCGACATTCCTTCACCGGTCCCGCCGCCAGCCCGACCACCGCGCCGCGCGCCGCCCCGACCGAACATCGCAAACAGATCGTTGAGATCATCGATGTCCATCTCGCCCTGCGGCTGGTATTTGCGGCCTTGGGCGCCCTCCGCGTGCGGGCGGTAGGAGTAGCGCGGCTTCTCGGCCCCAGTCTCATCAATCTCACCGCGATCGTAGCGTGCCTTCTTCTCCGCGTCGGACAGAATGTCATACGCTGCCGAGACTTCCTTGAACCGCGCTTCGGCGGCCGGTTTTCCGGGGTTGAGATCGGGATGAAATTCCTTGGCGAGCTTGCGATATGCCTTGCGAATGTCGTCGGCGCTGGCATCGGGCTTGACGCCAAGGACCTCATAGGGAGTGGTCATCAGGTGTCGTCCAGCGCCGGTTAACGCATCTGCGAGCGGGGCCGCGCGGCGGCGGGGCCGTTATCATTTGACGGGCCGGCCGGGTCGACCCGAACCGATGCGGAATATTCCGAGCCATGCCGATCGACGGTCAGCTTGACGTCATCGCCGATGCGGCTGAGCCCGATCGTGTTGCGCAGCTGAGTCCCGCTGCGCACTGCCACGCCGTTCACCGCGATAACAAGGTCGCCGCTGCGCAACCCCGCTCGCTCGGCCGAGGAACCGGGCTCGACCCGCGCGATCACCGCGCCATTGGTGTGCGTCGTGTTCATCGCCTGTGCCAGATCGGGGGTCAGATCCTGGATCGCCACCCCGATGCGGCCGCGTTTGACCGAGCCGTATTGGACGATCTGGTCCATGACGCGCCGCGCCATGTTGATCGGCACTGCGAACCCGATACCGATATTGCCGCCGCCCGGCGCCAGAATCGCGGTGTTGATGCCGACACACTGACCCTGCAGGTTGACCAGCGGTCCTCCCGAGTTACCGGGGTTGATCGACGCATCGGTCTGAATGAAGTCTTCATAGCCCTCGATTCCGAGGCCGCTGCGTCCGAGCGCGCTGACAATACCCGAGGTGACCGTCTGGCCGAGGCCGAACGGGTTGCCGATCGCCAGCACGAAGTCGCCGACCTGGAGGCTGTCGGAATTGCCCATCGGCACCGCCGTCAGGTTCTCGGCGGGGATCTTCAACACCGCGACATCGGTGTCGGTATCGGTGCCGACGAGGCGAGCGACAAAGCGGTGATTATCCTTGGTTGTGACCTCGATGCGCGTCGCGTTTTCGACGACATGGCCATTGGTCAGGACATATCCCTGGGCCGCATCGACGATCACTCCTGAGCCGGTCGCCTGCGTCTCGCGTTCCTCCGGCTGCTGGTTTTGCGGCAGATTGAAAAAGCGACGGAAGAACGGGTCTTGGAGCAGCGGATTCTGCTCGCGCACCCGACCGCGCACGGCGATGTTGACGACCCCGGGGGTGATGCGCGCCAGCATCGGCGCGAGGCTCGGGACGGCCGCGCCGCCAACCTCGGGTATGGGCGCCGCGGCCTGGGCGGGCAGCGGCCTCGGGGCGAGCGCCAGCAAGGCTCCCAAAAACGCGAGTGCCGAGATCGTCCGGTTCATTGTTTGGGGCCTTGCCGACTGAGCCATGCGCCGAGAAACGCCGCGGGCAGAAAAACGACGCGGAATAACCAAGAGTTTCACTTCAGCATATTTAACCCCGGCCCCCGAGCCTTCAAGCCGGCAGCGCCGGACGACGCATGGGCGCGCCCGACAGAGCGGTTGGCAGCACTGCCCCATCATGGCTGCTAAACTATTGTTATCACAACTACTTTTACACCTTGCCGGCGGGAGTTGCTCTCGCCACAATCGTTCGTGGGAAGCGACGGGCTCAACGAGAGGGCGCGGAAGTGACCAGTTACGAGCTGCAGGTTCGAGGCTACCGGCTGACCACCGCCGAGATTATCTATCGAATGCCGGATCATCCCGCATTATTGCAGACGTTCATCTGGCAGAAATTCGATCTCGCGCCGGAATTTCCTGAGCTGCACAAATTTCTGGAATTCTGGCGAGAGCACATCGAAGGCAAGCTGCACTGGGTCAATGTGAAGCAGAGCAGCCAGAGCCGCGCTAACCGCTTTCGTCACTTCAAGCACTCGCTTACGCTGCACTAGCGACCAACCCGGTGGAAATGGCTGAGTCGGTTGGTGCTGCGGCGCCGGTGCCGCTTGCCATCGCTCCTGCGAATCGGCATGTCGTCGGCACAATCCGCATTTGCGCCGGTGCCGAATTGTCTCTCCCGACCGCGACCTCGTACTACCTCGCCGAAACGTCGACACTGCCACGGGCCGACGCCCGCCCGGTGGCAATCTGGTTGCTCGCCTGCTGTGGGCTGATTTTTGGCATGGTGGTGATTGGCGGCATCACCCGGCTCACCTGGTCGGGCCTCTCGATTACCGAGTGGCAGCCCGTCACCGGCATCGTCCCACCGCTTTCGGAGGCCGCCTGGCAGGCGGAATTCGCCAAGTACCAGCAGATCCCGCAATACAAGCTGCTCAATAGCGGCATGGGTCTCGCTGATTTTCGGTACATCTACTTATGGGAATACGTGCACCGGCTGTGGGGTCGGCTGATCGGCTTCGCCTATGCCCTCCCGCTGGTCTACTTCCTGATCCGCCGCCAGATCCCGCGCCGCTTGACAGCGCCGCTGATCGGCATTTTCGTGCTCGGCGGCGCCCAGGGAGCGCTTGGCTGGTACATGGTCAAGAGCGGACTCGCCGACCGGATCGAGGTCAGCCAGTACCGGCTGACCGCGCACCTCGTCCTCGCCCTCGCCATCTATGCTCTGACGCTGTGGATCGCTCTTGGTCTTCTCGCGGAATCCTCTGTTGCAGCACAGACAAGCGGGAACCGCTCGCCGCCGACGCCGGCCTCCGGCGCGGCAGCTCCCGCTTGCTGGCGCCGTGCCAGCGAGCTTCTGATCGCGTTGGTGGCATTGACGATTACCGCCGGTGGATTCGTCGCGGGCCTGAATGCCGGTCTGACCTACAACACCTTTCCATTGATGGATGGGCGACTCGTGCCGGCCGGTTACGCCCGACTCGAGCCCTTTGTACGCAATTGGTTCGAGAATGTGCCGGCGGTGCAGTTCGACCATAGGCTCCTGGCCGAAACCACCGTGACCGCGATCGTTGTGGTGTGGCTGATCGGCCGCCGCGCTCTCCTGCCGCACCGCGCGCGTCGGGCGCTGCACGCGCTCGGCGGCGTGGCGCTCGGGCAATTTACCCTCGGCGTCTCGACCCTGCTTCTGGTGGTGCCGGTGCCGGTCGCCGCCCTGCATCAGGCGGGCGCGGTGATCCTGCTGACAACGGCGATTGTCTGGCGCCACACATTGCGGGCAAGCCGGGTCGGCGATGTCCCGGTCATTGCCTAGGGCCCGCATGGAGAAAGTGTCGGAGGCCAGACCTCGGGCGCGGTGATCTCAGCGGCTACTCGGCGTTTCTATTGGCGCGCAGTTATGACGGCCCGACATCAGGCAATCCTCGATGTTGCCCTTCTCGCGCAGGGAGTTGACGAGGAAATACCCAGCTACTACCAGGACGGCGATAACGATCAGGCCAAAAATGGCGCCGCGCCGGGAATCGGGTTCAGGATCCTGCTCCGGAGAACTCATGCGGCGGACCCTGCCCGCCGACAGGGGGGACGACAAGCGGCAATCGCGCGCGGCCGCCTCACGTGTTCAGTGGGCACGTTTCACACGACCGGTGCCCATAACACATCCTCGATCCGAGCCGCGCCGGTCGCCAGCATCACGAGGCGGTCGAACCCGAGCGCGATGCCGGCGCACGCCGGCAGGCCCCACGTCAGGGCCGCGAGCAAATCCTCGTCGATCGGGTAGGTTTCGCCATAAAGCGCCTGTTTGCGCGCCTGATCGGCAAGAAAGCGGTGTCGCTGCTCCGCGGGATCGGTCAATTCACCAAACGCGTTGGCGAGTTCCAGGCCGCACACATACAGTTCGAAGCGTTCGGCGAGGCGCGGGTCGTCCAGCTTGCGGCGCGACAAAGCGGCCATGGTTATCGGGTAATCGTAGACGATTGTCGGCGCCCCGACTCCGAGATATGGCTCGATACGTTCGAGGAAGATGCGGAAAAACAAGGTTTCCCAATCGTCGTCCGCGTGTAGCTGCAAGCCGGCCCGCGCCGCCTCGGCGGCCAGCAGCGCCGCGTCGGGAGATGCCGGATCGGGCGCGGTCGCCAGCAGGTCGATACCGGCATAGGTGGCAAAGGCCTGCGCCACCGTAATCCGCTCGAAGGGCCGCCGCGCGTCGGCGATCTTCCCGTCACGGCGCAGCGTCTCGACGCCCGCCGCGATCTGCGCCTCACGTAGCAACGCTTCCGCCTCGTCCATCAGGTCGCGATAGCTCGCGCCGGCCCGATACCATTCCAGCATCGAGAACTCGGGGTGGTGCGTCGCGCCGCGCTCGCCGTTACGGAACACATGGGATAGCTGCCAGATGCGTGGCAGCCCGCCCGCCAGCAATTTCTTCATCGTGAATTCGGGCGAGGTGTGCAGATAGCGCCGTCGGGCGACGCCGTCGCGCGGGTCGTGCAACGCGGCCGCAAAGGCCTGCAGATGCGGTTCCAGACCCGGGCTCACCTGTAAAGCCGGAGTTTCCACCTCCATATAACCGGCTGCATCGAAAAATCGGCGTACCGCCGCCCGAATGCGCGACCGCGTTGCGAGATTGCCGTGGCGCGCCGCGACGCGATCGGGGCGCCACCAGGGTACAGCCTCTGTTTCCGGCATCAGTGGTCCCGCATTCCGCTTTGCGTGGTGTTACCAAGCTGGTAGGAAGCGCGCCAACTCCGAATACCCCACCTTGCAATACCGACTGCGAGACACTCCGTCATGAAGATCAACGCCATCGAATTAAAGCCCGGCAACGTACTGGAGCACCAGAACAAGCTGTGGCTGGTGCTGAAGCGCGACATTGTGCAGCCCGGCAAGGGCGGCGCCTTTACGGTGCTCGACATCCGCGATCTGCGCACCGGCAACAAGGCGACCGAGCGTTTTCGAACCCAGGAAGCGGTCGAGCGGGTGCGTCTCGACGAGAAGGAAATGCAGTTCCTCTATATGGAAGGGGATCAGGCAACGCTGATGGACAACGAGAATTACGAGCAGGTCACGGTGCCGCGCGATCTGATTGGCGAGCCGGCGGATTTTCTGCAGGACGGCATGGTGTGCACGGTGCAGCTCTATGAGGGCACGCCGCTCTCGGTCGAAATCCCCGGCAGCGTCGTGATGGAGATCATCGAGGCTGACCCGGTGGTGCGTGGCCAGACTGCCTCCTCGTCCTATAAGCCCGGCAAGCTGGGCAACGGCCGCCGCGTTATGATCCCGCCGCATATCGAGGCCGGTACGCGCATCGTCGTCAACACGGCTGACGGCACCTACGTCGAACGCGCCAAGGACTGACAGCCGATCCCCGTTCCTCGGAGCGGTGAGCGTGGCGCAAGCCGGCGCTCCCAATCCTCTCCCATATGGTCGGTCATGCGTCGCTGACCCACGTAACATCTTTGATTGGAGCTGCTTGTGGCGATTCGCTCGCCGATCATCAACGTCATGACGTCGGCCGCGTTGAAGGCAGCGCGCGGCTTGAAGCGCGATTTCGGCGAGGTTGAGCAGTTACAGGTATCGGTCAAGGGCCCGGGCGACTTTGTCTCGAGTGCCGATCTGCGCGCCGAAAAGACGCTGAAGACCGAATTGTCCAAGGCGCGCCCCGGCTACGGGATGCTGTTCGAGGAAGGCGGAGCCAGTGAGGGCAGCGACCCGCATCATCGCTGGATCGTCGATCCGCTCGATGGCACCACCAATTTCCTTCATGGCATCCCGCATTTCGCGATCTCGATCGGCCTCGAACGCGACGGTGAAATCGTCGCCGGCGTGATTTACGAGCCGACTCGGGACGAGATGTTTTGGGCCGAAAAGGGCGCCGGCGCCTTTCTCAACGATCGCCGGCTGCGGGTCTCGGCGCGGCGACAGCTTGGCGACGCCCTGATCGGCACCGGCATTCCGTTTCGCGACCGCGGTGACCATCCCCGGTATCTGGCGACGCTGGGCCGCGTGATGGGCACCACCAGCGGCGTGCGCCGGCTGGGCGTCGCCTCGCTCGATCTCGCCTATGTCGCGGCGGGCCGGCTCGACGGATTCTGGGAATTCGGGCTGCAGCCCTGGGATGTCGCGGCCGGGCTGCTGCTGGTGCGCGAGGCCGGCGGCTTTGTCGCCGACCTGGCAGGTGGGCAGACGATGCTGACCAGCGGCGATATACTCGCCGCCAACAATCATCTGCACCTGCCGCTTGCCGCGATGCTCAAGGAGGCGCTGCGCTGAAAGGGCGCGGCCTCACAAGCGCCTACCCACGAAATGCAATGGCCGGCGCGGCCGCCATCCGCTAGTTTGACAAGGCTGCGTGGGAAGCACTGTACCGTTCCGCAGCGTTCTAGGAGTTTGCGTCTGCCGATGCAGCCTGCGTGTGCCCGCGGGCACAATATAGGTCCCGCCATAGGACGAGGACCGCACGTGCGGCGCACGGCGCTGGCCCTGGCCGCCGCCGGGATTGTGATTGGCGATGTGCTTGGCACGGCGCCGATCCGGGAGGGTCAATCCGCACTTTCGAGTGACGCGGCCGTCCCGCCTCTGGCCTCCATCCGGCAGCCGTCAAATCTGCCCGCTGTGCCGCCCGCGCCGGTACACCTCATCACTGGTACGGGGCTAATCGAGCCACTAGTGCCCGCGCCGGTGTCCGGTCCGCATGGCTGACCGCGAAATCGTCGAGGCCGCGCCAGACGCTCGGCGTGAGATGAGCCGCCCGTACCGGATCCTGATCCGGATGGCGGTGTTCCTGGTACTGGTGGCAGTCCTTGCGGTCGCGCTCGGCAGCCCGTTGCTGACCGCATTTATGGGCAATCCGGCAGTCAATGGCGTGATCCTCGGCGTCCTTGCCGCCGGTGTGGTCTATATTTTCCGCCAGGTGCTGACCTTGGAGCCAGCCACCGAGTGGATCGAAAGCTTCCGCGATCGTCTCGCCGCTCGTGATTTGACCGCGCCACCGGGGGCGACACCCCGACTGCTCGCACCGATGGCACGCATGCTGGGTCGGCGTCAGAGCGGGCGTGTGACGCTGTCGGCAACCTCGATGCAGACGCTGCTTGACGGTATCGCCTCGCGCCTCGACGAAACGCGGGAAACCTCGCGCTATCTGATCGGGGTATTGGTGTTTCTGGGATTGCTGGGCACGTTTTACGGCCTGCTCGAAACAGTGCGCTCGGTCGGCGGCGTGATTGGGGCGCTGGATGTCGGCGGCGGCGACCTGACGCGTGCCTTCGCGAACCTCAAGAGCGGCCTCGAGACGCCGCTGCATGGCATGTCCACCGCATTCAGCTCGTCGCTGTTCGGACTGGCTGGAAGCCTGGTGCTCGGTTTTCTCGATCTGCAGGCGGGGCAGGCGCAGAACCGGTTCTACAACGATCTGGAAGAGTGGCTGTCGACTTATACGCGGCTGTCATCCGGCCCGCTTGGCGAGGGCGGCGACGGCTCGTTGCCGGCCTATCTGCACGCGCTGCTGGAGCAGACCGCCGACAGCATGGAGAACCTGCAGCGTACCCTGGCGCGCAGCGAGGAAAGCCGTATCAGCAGCAACAACACGCTGGTCGGACTGACCGATCGGCTCGGCACTCTGAGCGAGCATATGAAGGCGGGCCAGCTGCTGATGCTGCGGCTCGCGGAAAACCAGATGGAATTGAAACCATCGCTCGCCCGGCTGGCGTCGGTGGCGGAGAATTCGCTCGGAAGCGACGATGTCCTGCGCACCCACCTGCGCAATATCGAGGCCTATATCGCGCGGCTCAGCGAGGACCTGCCCGAGGGCCGAGTGCAGACCATGCAGGAGGTGCGCAGCGAGATCCGCCTGCTGGCGCGCACCATCGCCGCACTCGCCGAGGAAGGCACGCGCTGAATAATGCCGCTCGCCAGCCGCCGCGCGCGGCGTTCCAGCATCGATATCTGGCCGGGTTTTGTCGACGCCCTGGCGCAGCTGTTGATGGTCATCATCTTCATTCTGCTGGTCTTTACCGCCGGACAATTCATGCTGTCCGACGCACTGTCGGGCCGCGACAAGGCGCTCAAAGACCTCCAGCAGCAGGTCAGCCAGCTCGCCGACCTGCTGTCGTTGGAACGCGGCGCCAACGAGAAGCTGCAAGCCAGCAACACCGCGCTGACAGAGCAGTTGTCGGCAATTGCTGCCGAGCGCGACTCGCTGAAGGGCCAGGTCGCCAGCCTCAACACGCAATTGGCGCAGCAGACGGCGACGACAGCGCAGACCACAGGTCAGTTGCAGGATGCGCTGTCGCAGCTTGGCGTGTTGCGCGATCGTGCCACCACCGCGGAAAAGGCGCTGACCGCCGAGCAGCAGATCAGCGCCGCCGCGAGGGCCCAGGTCGAGCAGTTGAGCGCATCGGTCGCGGCCTTGCGCGACCAGCTGGCGAAAATCTCAGCGGCGCTCGACCTGTCAGATGCCAAGGTCAAGGATCAGCAGACCCAGATCGCCGAACTGGGCAAACGCCTGAACCTGGCGCTCGCCAACAAGGTGCAGGAGCTGGCAAGGTTTCGTTCCGAGTTCTTCGGCCGGCTGCGCGAGGTGATCGGCGATCGCCCGGATATCCACATCGTCGGCGACCGCTTTGTGTTCCAGTCAGAGGTGCTGTTCACCCCCGGCAACGCCGATCTCAGCGATGCCGCGAAACAGCAGCTTGACCCGGTTATCGGCGCTCTGAAGGAGATCTCCGCGAAAATCCCGACCGACATCAACTGGGTGATGCGCGTCGACGGGCACACCGACAGGCGGCCGATCAGCAATGCGCTGTTCGCCTCCAATTGGGAACTGTCGGCGGCACGCGCGATCTCGGTTGTGCGGTATATGATCTCGCAGGGCATTCCGGCGAACCGGTTGGTCGCCGCCGGATTTGCCGACAACCAGCCGCTCGATTCCGGGACGGGTGACGATGCTTTCAGCCGCAACCGGCGCATCGAGCTCAAACTGACCGAGCGGTAACGCGGCGTCGCGCCGACGCGAGGCGGATCATGGCGTCGTCACTGGTCGACTCTCCGGCTCTCTCTGGCGAACAGGCGGTCGAGCTGCGGCCGGCAAATACCGCCGAGCCTCGGCTGCGCGACAGCGACATCTTTCTGATTCTGCTGGCGATGATTGCCGGGATCCTCGCCGGGCTTGGCGTGCTTGTGCTCGACCTGCTGCTCGATGGGTTGCGCGGCGTGGCGTTTGGCGAGGCCGCCGAGGCGCATCTGAGCTCGGCCGGCGATCTGCCCTGGCTGCGCGTCCTCGCGGTACTGACCGGCGGCGGGTTGCTGGTCGGCATCACCGCCGCCGTGCTGCGCCGATGGCGACCCCGCGAAGTGGTCGACGCGATCGAGGCTAATGCCTTGTTCGGCGGTCGCATGTCTCTGGGTGATAGCCTCGGGCTGGTCCTGGTCACACTGCTGTCGGGCGGGTTTGGTGCCTCGGTCGGCCTCGAGGCGGCTTACACCCAGCTTGGTTCGGTGATGGGATCGCGGCTTGGCCGGCATCTCGGGTTGCGTCGTGACGACGTACGCACATTGGTCGGCTGCGGCGCTGCCGGTGCTATCGCCGCCGCGTTCAACGCGCCATTGGCCGGCGCCTTCTATGCCTTCGAGCTGATCGTCGGCAGTTACACGTTGCAGACGCTTGCGCCCGTCGGCATGTCGGCTCTAGTCGGCGCATTGACGGTGCGGACAATCGTCGGCACCAATCCGATCTTTGTGATGGATCGCCAGATGGTGATCTCCCCACCCGACTACCCGGCGTTTTTCGTGATCGGTCTCGCCGCGGCGGCGATCGGGGTACTGGTGATGAAAGGCGTCACCGGCACCGAGGGCATCTTTCGGCGCCTGCGTGTTCCGCGCTGGGGCCGCCCCGCTCTTGGTGGCGCCATTGTCGGTGTCGTCGCCCTGCCGTTTCCGCAGATTCTGGGCAGCGGCCATGGCGCGATTCTGCAGGTATTGCACTCGGGATACGCGCTGCCGTTGGCCGGCGGGCTGATCGTCGCCAAGACCTTTGGCTCCGCCGTGTCGATCGGCTCGGGATTTCGCGGTGGCCTGTTCAGCAGCTCATTATTCCTCGGCAGCCTGTTCGGTAATTTCTGCGCCGAGCTGCCGGCGCATTTCGCGCCCTCCCTGGCGCCCGACCCGGTGCTCTATACCCTGGTGGGGATGGGTGCGGTGGCCGCGGCCATCGTCGGCGCGCCGGTGACGATGATCATGCTGGTGCTGGAAACCACCGGCGACTTCTCGGCGACCACCGGTGTGATGGTCGCGGTGCTCACCGCCGCGTTCGCGGTACGCCACTGGTTCGGGTACTCGTTTGCCACCTGGCGCTTCCATTTGCGCGGCCTGAAAATACGCAGCCCCGAAGACATCGGGTGGTTCGGCGAGATCAAGATCGGGCCGATGATGCGGCGCGATCCGGCGGTGATCGCCAGCGAGCAGTCGGTCGCGGAGATGTTGCGGCGGTTTCCCCCCGGCAGCACCAAGCAGGTTTTCGTGGTCGATAGCGGCGGCCGGCTCTGTGGCACCGTCGATCCTGCCGAAGCGGGACGCCCGGATGCGGATGCCGAACCACGCCGCGTCGCCGATCTGGTGACCGGAAGCGCGGCGTTTCTGCTGCCCGGCGATGATCTGCGCACCGCACTCATTCGCTTCAGCCGTACGGCGCAGGAAAGCCTGCCAGTGGTCGATACTGCCGAAAACCGGCACATTCTGGGTTATGTCAGCGAGGCCTATGCCTTGCGGCGCTATGCGCAGGAACTTGAACGCCGGCGCAGCCTCGGAGAAGACGACGCCGGCGTTTTCAGTCCCGGTACCCCGCCTGCCGAGGGCGAGGCCTAGATCGGCCGGCACCCGTGAGGCAATTTGGCATGGCTGGGTTAGAGTTGATGCAACCCTCAAGCAAACGCGATAGGATCGGTAACGCGCCGCCGGCCGCTCGCGAGTAGCCGTCGGCGTTGATATTAGGAGCGATAAAGATGGCCGATGCCGTAGCCAGCGACCTTCGTGTCGCGGCGGTTGGCCGCAGAGGGAACGCCCGTTCGATCCTGCGGCGCAAGTCTACAGTTGCGTTCCTGATGGCGCTGCCATTGATCGCGATCATTCTCTGTCTGGTGGTGTATCCCGCGTTCTACGCGATCCACCTGGCGACGTTGAACAAGTCGATGACCAAGTTTGTCGGCTTCGGCAATTTCCTGTTCCTGTTCAAGCGATCGACATTCTGGATGGTGGTCGAACAGTCGGTGCTGTTCGCGGTAACCGCTGTCATCTTCAAGGCCGTCATCGGCTTTATCGTGGCCCATTTCGTCCACAACATTCCGTTGAAGGGGCAGCGCAAATGGCGCGGCATGCTGCTCATTCCCTGGGTGATCCCACCGGCGATGAGCACGCTGGCCTGGTTGTGGCTGTTCGACCCTTCCTATAGTGCCTTCAACTGGATCTTCGCGCATCTCGGCCTGCCATCGATCCCCTGGCTCGGCAACCCATATTGGGCCCGGTTTGGCGTCATTCTGGTGAATGTCTGGGTCGGCTCGCCCTTCTTCATGATCATGTATCTGGCGGCGTTGAAATCGGTACCCGACCAGCTGCACGAGGCGGCGGCGATTGACGGCGCCAACTGGCTTCAGAAGATCTGGTACGTGAACCTGCCGATGATGCGCAACATCATCCAGATTACCGGCCTGTTCTCGCTGATCGTCACCTTCGCCAATTTCGACATCGTCAAGATCCTGACGAATGGCGGCCCGGTCGATCAGACGCATGTCTTTGCGACCTGGGCCTTCACGCTGGGCATCTGGGGTAATGACTTGCCGCTTGGTGCCTCGGTATCGCTGTTCATGTTTCCGATCCTCGGAACGGCGGCGATCTTCATCCTGCGAAACGTCCGCAAGCGCGGCAACGAGGCCTGAGCATGAGCACCGCGACCGCCGTCGCCACCGGGGGCGCCCCCGGTGGCGCCCCTGGGGCCGTCCGCTACGGCAGCATTTCGCGCGAACGCAAACGCGCGCTGTACTGGTCTTATTTCTTTCTCTCGTTGTTCGTCGTCTTCTTCCTGATGCCGCCGATCTACATGCTGATCACGTCGCTCAAATCGAGTGCCGAGATCGGGGCTGTGACCAACCCGTGGTGGGTCTATCACCCGACGCTGGAGAATTACGTCAACCTGTTGTCCAGCAAGTCGTTTCTGACCTTCTTTAAGAACTCGGCGGTGGTATCGGTTCTGGTAGTCTCGCTGTCGATCATCGTCAGCATCCTGGCGGCGTTCTCACTGGCGCGAATGAAGTTCTGGGGATCGGCGACGCTGGCTACGGGCGTGTTCCTGACCTACCTGATCCCCGACACGCTGCTGTTCATCCCGCTCTTCAAGATCTTCGCCTGGGTCCACGACAAGACCGGCATCGAGCTCATCAATCACTGGTGGGTGCTGATCTTCCTTTACCCGACGCTGACCGTGCCGTTCTGCACCTGGATAATGATCGGCTATTTCTCCAGCATTCCGAAAGAACTGGACGAGGCGGCGCTCATCGACGGCGCGAGCTATTTCCAGATATTGACCCGGGTATTCATCCCCGTGGCGCTGCCGGGCATCATCGCGGCGACGATCTTCGCCTTCACGGTATCCTGGGCGAATTTCCTCTACCCCCTGGCCTTCACCACTTCGGAAGACCAGCTCGTATTGCCGGTTGGGATCGTCACCACCCTGATCAAGGGTGACGTCTACAACTGGGGCCAGATCATGACGGGAGCGCTGCTGGGGGCGGCGCCGCCGCTGATCATCTATGCCTTCCTGATGGATTATTACATTGCCGGTCTGACCGCCGGCGCGACCAAGGGGTAGAGGACCATGGCGCAAGTCGCGTTGCGTAAAATCGTCAAGAATTACGATAAGACTCCGGCGGTCAGAGGCATCGATCTCGATATCGCCGACCGCGAGTTCATTGTCCTGGTCGGCCCCTCCGGCTGCGGCAAAAGCACGACCTTGCGGATGATCGCCGGCCTCGAAGAGGCGACCTCGGGCGAAATCTTCATCGGCGATCAATTGGTCAACGATGTGCCGCCCAAGGACCGCGACATTGCGATGGTGTTCCAGAACTACGCGCTCTATCCGCACATGACCGTGTTCGAGAACATGTCGTTCGGATTGCGGCTGCGCAAATTCCCCAAGCCGGAGATCAAGGAACGGGTCGAAAATGCTGCGCGCATCCTCGACATCACCGACCTGCTCGCGCGGCAGCCGAAGCAGTTGTCGGGCGGCCAGCGCCAGCGCGTTGCGATGGGCCGCGCGATCGTGCGCAACCCCAAGGTCTTCCTGTTCGACGAGCCCCTGTCGAACCTCGACGCCAAACTGCGCGTGCAGATGCGCACCGAGATCAAGAAGGTTCACCAGAAGGTCACCACGACGACCGTCTACGTCACCCATGACCAGGTCGAGGCGATGACCCTTGCCGACCGCGTGGTTGTGATGAATGGCGGCAATATCGAGCAGATCGGCAGTCCGCAGGAGGTCTACCACGCGCCGAAGACGCGGTTTGTCGCCGGGTTCATCGGCTCGCCGGGGATGAATTTCATCCCATGCCAGTTGGTCGAGGCGAATGGCGGTCTCAAGGTACAGCTCTCGGATACGCTGTCCTTGCCGGTGCCGCAGGATCGCGTCGCGCGCTACAAGGCGCATTCCGGCCGCGAACTGATCCTCGGCCTCCGCCCGGAGGACCTGATCGAACGGCGCGGTGAGGCGCTGCCGCCCGGGCGTGCCGCATTTGATGTGCTGCTCGATGTCGTCGAGCCGATGGGCATGGAGACGATGGTGTACTTCATCATCAACGGTGTCGAAGTGTGCGGCCGCGTCAATCCGGCGGCCGCCGGTAACGCCGGCGAAACCATGCCGCTGGTCGCCGACCTCAACCACATGCATCTGATCGACCCGCGCACCGACCTCGTGCTTTAGGCAGACCTGACAGAGGCTGCATTGCTACGCTTGAGTGGCGCCAAGGGAATTGTCATTGCGCGCGTAGCAACGCAATCTCGCCGCGCTTGTGTGCTGCCGAGGATCGTTCATGGAATTGTCGGGGAAAACAGCACTGATCAGCGGTGCCGGCGGCGATATTTGCCGAGCCATAGCCATCGCCTTCGCAAAGGCCGGCGCGTCGCTGGTGTGCTGCGATATCAACGCCGGACGCGCAGCCGAGACCGTGCGACTGGTCAATGAGGTCGGCGGCCAGGCGATCTCGCAGCATTGCGATGCCGCCGATGAGGCACACACGCACGCCGCCGCCGCGGCCGGGCATGCCGCGTTCGGACGCCTGGATATTCTGGTGAGCGGCGCCGCGCCCAACGATCCGACCGGCACGGTGCTTGAAATCACCATCGCCGACTGGCATCGCACCGTCGAGATCAACCTGACCGGCTCATTTCTGCTGAGCCGCGCCATCTTGCCGTACATGATCCAGGGCGGCGGCGGCTCGATCATCTTTATTGCATCGCAAATGGGGCGTGTCGGGGCGGCGGGGCGGCCAGCCTATTGCGCCACCAAAGGCGCGCTGATCCAACTTGCCAAGGCGATGGCGATCGATCACGCGCCGCAGAATATCCGGGTCAACACGTTGTCGCCGGGCGCTGTCGCGACGCAACGAATGACCTATCGGTTCGGCTCATTCGAGGCGGCGCAGGCTGAGATGGGGCCAAAGCACCTGTTGGGCCGCATTGGCATGCCCGACGAGATCGCCGGCGCGGCTGTGTTTCTCGCTAGCGACGCCGCCTCGTTTGTAACGGGCAGTGACCTGCTGGTAGATGGCGGCTACACCGCTATCTAACGATCAGATTTCCAACCGATCGACGACAGCGCCGTCCGGGTCGAAGGCCGCCGCCAGCAGACGCCCGCCGCGCCCCGCACCTGCATCGAGTGAGACGCCGAACTCGGTCTCGACCACGCCGCGCCTCTCGCGGTCGAAGCCACGGACGACGCGCCGAAATCCGTCAAATGGCGCGGTGAGCGTCAGGATATCGCTGTCACCCCACCAGAACGCATCACGCTGCGTCTCAAGCTTTTGTCTGGCATCGACACCGGCATGGACAAAAAGCACGCGACGATCCTCGGTCACCGCCGCATGTCGCAGGCTGGTAAACAGCGTCGTATGTCCGGGCGCGGCATTCATCGCAGCGCGCAGGGCGCTGGTCCAGCGGGTAATGGTGCGTGGCCCGTCGCGGGTCGCGGCAAATCCCTGCCGCAGATCGCCGCCATAGGCGCGGATGGTCGGCTCGATCCCCTCGCGCACCATCCACGTAAGCACCGCGCCCGGATTGGGGGCAAACTGGAGCTCCAGCAATTTGTGCCACATCTCCTCCTGCGCGCCGCGCAAATACACGATGTCGCAGGCGAAACCGCGTGGTCTGGCGAGGATGCGGCGCCGGAAATCAAGAAGCTCCTCGACGGTGGCGTTGATCGCCTCGCCGCGGCCGAGATAGTTGCCGAGGTAGATTATTCGGTCGCCATCGCGAAATCGCTCAGCGATCCGGTCATGCAGGCGCGCCAAACGATCCACCTCGCCGTGGATCGCTGCCATCGCCCAGGTGCGCTGCGCCTTGCGCAGGCTGAAGATATTTTGCCGCTTGGCGGCATTCATTCGAAATCGACTCCGCTGCGGCCGCTGCGCGGCCGGCTTATCAGGCCGAAAGCATCTCTTCGACGCGCTGCGTGGCGGTCATTTCATCGAGCTGCTCGACAGCTGCATACTCACGCACAAACCGGTCGAGTGCCGCCTGATAGATCTGGCGCTCACTGTAGGATTGCTCGGGCTGGGTGGAATTGCGGAACAGGTCGCGCACCACCTCGGCGATCGAGGCGGGATCGCCAGAGGCGATCTTGGCCTGATATTCCTGGGCGCGGCGGCTCCACATGGTGCGCTTGGCACGCGAACGGCCGCGCAGTTTGGCCACCGCGGCATCCATCTCCTTCCGGCTCGACAGCCGGCGCAGCCCGGACACTGTCGCTTTCGCCAGCGGTACCCTCAGGGTCATGCGGTCTTTGTCAAACGTCACGACAAACACGCTGAGGGTGTAGCCGGCAATCTCCTGCGTCTCGATCGACGTGATCTTGCCGACCCCGTGAGTGGGGTAAACGACAAGGTCGCCAGCGGCGAAAGTCATCTTCTCGGCCGTCATATTGTTCTCTCGTACAACCGATCCATCGGGGCACAGAAACGACACGCCTCCTGGCCACCCAATAGAGGGAGACCGCCCACATCCATACAGAGCGCGGAACCGATGAGGAGGCTGGCGTCGATGGCGCCGGCTGATTGTGTAGCATATTTTACCTGGCTGAGCCAGCAGATCAGCCATGTCCGCCTGTCATTACAGGCGGGTCACTGACGCGAACCGGTAAATTAGCGGCTTACGAGCCGCCAGGATTTGGATCGAAATGCTGCTTGTACTTGTCGTCGACACCTTTCCACTGGTCAGCATCATCCGGCGCGGGCTTTTTGCGCGTAATGTTTGGCCAGCTTGCTGCGTACTCGCGATTCAGTTCGAGCCACTGCTCCGCGACCGGCTCGCTGTCGGGTATGATGGCCTCGGCAGGGCATTCCGGCTCGCAAACGCCGCAATCGATGCACTCATCCGGGTGAATGACGAGCATATTGCCGCCTTCATAGAAGCAATCGACGGGGCAAACCTCGACGCAATCCATGTACTTGCAGCGGATGCATGCTTCAGTGACGACGTAGGTCATGATCGGGGCTTCGCATGTCCTCTGAAAAGCGGCCATAGGGGACCCCCGAGTGGCCGTTCGCTCGTTCTGCCTAGCACGCGGCTAGCCGCCTGAGCAAGCCCGCGCCCACTCGGCTAAGCAGCCCGAGCCCTGCGGCAATTCGTCAGCCGAAATTTTCGCAGATGTGGCACGTTATCGCCGCAACCCCATTCCGGTGGCCAGGTCACGCGGACAGACACGTGCGCAAACGCGGCAAGATCGTTGTACTCCATTTCGCGGGCCAGATGCCGCTCGCCGGCATCGTCTGGCAGGCGATGCAATATCTCGCCGGGCTGGAAAAGCTCGGCTTTGAGGCCTGGTATGTCGAGGATCACGGCGCCAATCCGTATGATCCGCGCATCAGCAGCGTGATGATGGATTGCGACTACAATGTCGCGTATCTACGGCGAGCCATGGAACAGCATGGCTTTGCCGGGCGCTGGGCCTACTGGGACGCCATCAACGATGTCTATCATGGCCTGTCGCGTGAGCAGGTCGCCTCGCTTTATACCGAGGCCGCCGGGCTGATCAATCTATGCGGCGCAACCCGGTTGCGTGACGAGCATATGCGTTGTCCGGTGCGCATCATGGTCGATACCGACCCGGTGTTCGAGCAGATCAAATACGCCAAGGCCGATGCGGGCTCGCGCGGCTATCTCGATGCGCACACCGATTTCTTCACCTACGGCGCCAATCTCGGCACGCCCGGTTGCGATGTGCCGTTGTGCGGAATCCCGTGGCGCCCGACCCGGCCACCCGTCGATCTCGACCTATGGCCGAAAGCCGAGGGGGAGCCGCGCAATTTCACGACAATTGCGACCTGGGAGAACAAGGGCAAGGACATCGAATTCGAGGGTGAGACGTATGTCTGGTCCAAGCACCTGAACTTCGTGCGGTTTCTCGATATTCCAACGCGCTGCAAGGAAACCGGGTTCGAGATGGCGATGCTGCCGCCGGACGCGGCGGTGCGGCGCGACGTGGAAGGCGCCGGCTGGCACCTCGTCGATCCCCGGCCGGTCTCGGCCAGCATGGAGAGCTATCAGGCGTTTATTGCCGGCTCGCGCGGCGAGTTCACCGTCGCGAAGGACATTTATGTGCGGCCGAACAGCGGCTGGTTCAGCGATCGAACGGTGTGCTATCTCGCCAGCGGCCGGCCCGCGGTGACGATGCGGACCGGGTTCACCACCTATTGTCCGGTGGGGCGCGGCGTGTTCGATTATGCGACGCATGACGAAGCCGTGGCCGCAATCGAGGCGGTGGCGGCTGACTATGCCGCCCACAGCCGGGCGGCGCGCGAAATCGCCGGCGACTGTTTTGAAGCGCGCACGGTGCTCGACGACCTTTTCGCGGGAGTTGGCCTGTAACCCCCTTAGTAGAGCCGCTTACCACCGTTGGTGACTTGACGCGGAGCCGTCCGGCAGCGCAAGGAAGCCGCAAAGAAACTGCTGCGCCCACAGAGTAGATGCAGCCCGTCTTCCTGAGCCATCATCCATCCCGAGGCGTGTCGCGACCGGCGCGGCGCGGCGCCTTCGCGTTCGGGCTCGACTGCGACCGGCTCGCCGTCATGCTGCTGATGGTCACCGCCATCATCGCGATTCTGACTTTTACCAGTTACGGCGTCACCTGGGATGAAGACGTCCATAACTGGTACGGCAACCTCGTCCTCGATTATTACCTGTCGTTCTTCACCGACCAGCGCTCGCTGAATTTTCAGAATCTCTATAATTACGGCGCGCTGTTCGACACGTTCGCGGCGGCGCTCAATCGTGTCTCGCCGATCGGTGTATACGAGACCCGGCATCTTCTCGGCTCGGCATTCGGTCTGCTCGGATTGGCCGGCTGCTGGCGGCTCGGTCGCGGTCTGGGGGGGCCTCGGACGGGCTTGCTGGCGCTGGTCTTCCTGCTGCTGACCCCGAATTACTATGGGCAGATGTTCAACAACCCGAAGGATATCCCCTTTGCGGTGGGGGGCGTCTGGGCGGTCTATTACATGGTCCGCATTCTGCCGAGCCTGCCGCGCCCGCCATGGCAATTGTTGATCAGGCTGGGGCTGGCGATCGGGCTGGCGCTGGGGGTGCGGGTCGGCGGCCTGTTGTTCCTGTGTTATCTGGGTCTTCTGCTCTGCCTCTCCGGATTATGGCAGGCCGCCGCGGCGCGACGTCCGGTGCTGTTGCTCGGGCTGGGATGGACCAGTCTCTGGCGCGTGCTGCTACCGGTAGCGGTCATCGGCTTCTTTGTGATGCTGGTATTCTGGCCCTGGGCCCAATTCGATCCGATCGACCACCCACTACAGGCGCTGGCGTTTTTTTCGCACGAGACTTTCCCGTTCTACACGCTGTACGACGGCAGCTTCTTTCCGGCCGCAGACCTGCCATGGGACTACCTGCCGAGCTACATCCTGCTGGCCCTGCCGGAACTCGTTCTGGTGCTGCTGGCGATCGCAGTTGCGTTCGCTATCCACGCCCTTGCGTGCCGGTGGCGATCCCAGTCGCGAGAGACGGTGCTCGGCGGGTTCCTCGTCGCCTTCGCGATCGTCTTTCCCGTCGCCTATGCGATCCTGATCAAGGCGGTGCTGTTCGACGGCATGCGGCATTTCATTTTCGTCCTCCCGCCGATCGCCGTCGCCGCGGCGTTGGCGATGGACCGGATCCTTACGATGCTCGCGGCGGTCCCCTACTGGCGCCCGATTTACGCCGCGCTCGGTCTCTACGGCGTTGCGCATGTCGCGACGATGCTGATGCTCCACCCAGACCAGTACGTCTACTACAACGCGTTCGTCGGCGGCGTGGATGGTGCGCAGCGCAAGTTCAAGCTGGATTATTGGGGCAACTCTTACGCCGAGGCGGTGCACGGCCTGCAGGCGTATCTGCAGAGCGAGTACGGCGCCGATTTTGAGGATCGCCAGTTCACGGTAGCAGTGTGTGGGCCGCCGGTATCGGCGGCGTACTACTTTCCGTCGAATTTCCGGTTTATGTATCGGCGCGATCAGGCTGAATTCTTCATCGCTTTCACCAAGGATGATTGCGACAAGTCGCTGCCGGGGCGCCCGGTCTACCGGGTCGAGCGGATGGGCGCCTTGCTGTCGGTCGTGTTGGATCGGCGTGACATCCTCGCCGAGCGGCGGTTGGCGACGCATCCATCGGCCAGCGTCGTGTTGCCGGCCGCGACTGCGACCTATCGTTGAGGCGGGGAATAGCTCAGCCAGAGCGGTCGTTCTGTGACGCCGCTGGAGATGCAAACTGGACCGCGCCGAATACGAAAAGCTGGACCGCAGCGAGGAGCTGATGTGGTGGTTTCGCGCCACCCACGCCAACCTGCTGTTGCAATATGAGCGACACGCCGGTGAAGGGTTGTTTCTCGATGCCGGGTGCGGCACGGGCGGCCTGCTGAGGCGCTTTGCCGCCCGCCACTCGCGGCCGGCCGTAGGACTTGATCGGGACGCGGTGGCGTGCGCTCGCGCCGTCTTCAAGAGTAGCCGGCCGGTTTGTGTGGGCTCGGTCAACGCGCTGCCCTTCGCCGATGCCGCCTTCACCACGATTGTCAGCGCCGATGTGCTGTGCCATCGCGATGTCGACGAGGCCGCCGCACTGGCGCAGTTTCATCGCTGTCTGAAAGAACAGGGCGTGCTGATCCTCAACCTGCCGGCCTATTCCTGGATGCTGTCGCGGCATGATACGGCGGTCGCGAACGTGCGGCGCTACACGCGGCGGCGCGTCGCTCGCCTGCTGCGCCGCAGCGGGTTCCGCCCGCTGTTTCTGAGCTACTGGAACGCGATCCTGTTTCCGCTGATGGTGCTGACACGCAAATTGCTGCCGGGGCGCGAGACACAGAGCGACGTGCACCTGTTCCCCGCGCCAATCGAGGCGCTGTGCCGCGCTGCCACATCCTGCGAGACCGCCTGGCTGCGGCAAGGCTTCCGGCTGCCATTCGGCGGCTCGTTGATCGCCGTTGCCGCCAGAGAGAATGCCGGACATGCCTGATGATACCGGCCCGCTCTCGCCAGCGCTCGCCACCGGACCAGCCCTGTCCGTGGTGATCCCGGTTTATAACGGCGCCAGCAGTATCGGCGAGTTGGTGAGCGCATTGGAACGGCTCGCGATCCCCGGCGGGCATGAGATCGTCCTGGTCAATGACGGTAGTCCCGATAACAGCCGGGAGGTATGTCGGCGGCTTGTCGAGACCGCCTCGGTGACGGTGACGCTGGTCGATCTCTCCCGCAATTTCGGCGAGCACAACGCTGTGATGGCGGGGCTGCGGCACGCGCGCGGGGCGCATATCATCACGATGGATGATGACCTGCAGAACCCGCCGGAGGAGGTCGCACGCCTGCTCGCCTTCGCTCAGCAAAGCGGCCGCGAGGTCATTTATACCTATTACGACGAGAAGCAGCATGCCGGCTGGCGCAACGTCGGCAGCCAGTTCACCAACTGGATCGCCGGGTTTGTCTTGGACAAGCCCTCCGGCTTCTACCTGTCGAGCTTCCGCTGCATGAGCGCTTTCGTGGTGCGCGAGGTCACCCGCTATGAGGGTCCGTTTCCTTATGTCGATGGGCTTATCCTGCAGGTGACTCAGGACATCGATCGGCTGGTGGTCAGGCACCTGCCGCGCGCCGTCGGGCGCAGCAATTACACGTTGCGGCGCCTGTTGCGACTATGGCTGAGCATGTTCGTCAATTTCTCGGTCATGCCGCTGCGCGTCAGCACCTTGACCGGCTTCGCGCTGAGCTTTGCCGGTGCGCTGGGCGGCGTGGCGGCGATCATCGAGGCGCTGTTCTTCTCGCCGCCGGAGGGTTGGGCATCACTGATGGCGGCGGTGATGCTGCTCTCCGGGGTGCAGTTGCTTATCCTGGGGCTGGTCGGCGAATATCTCGGTCGCCTCTATCTGACGACCAACCGCAAGCCGCAATCAATCGTGCGATCGGTGATTCGCGGCAATGCGGCGGCGTCCCCGGCGGTGACGTCATCCCTGCTGCGTGAGCATGGCTGAGGATGGCGATTTACTATGCGAGCCTGGTTGCCGCGGTGCTTTTCGGCATCGCCGGTCAGATCACGCTGAAATCCGGCGCCGTCGCCTCGCCCACTCTGGCCGCGCAGTTCCTCAACCCGCTGACGCTTGTCGGCTTCGCTATCTATGTCATCGCCGCGTTTTGCTACATTGTGGCGCTCAAGAAGATCCCGGTTTCGGTGGCCTTTCCGTCAGTCGCGGCGAGCTATGTCATCGTCGCGATCATCGCCCATCTGCTGTGGAACGAGCCATTCGGCTGGCCCCAGATCGGCGGCCTCATCCTGATCGGCGGCGGCATCCTGCTGATCCATCAGCATTAGAGCGGCGGCAGGCTGCCGAGATTGCTTCGCTGCACTCGCGATGACGTCTCTTTAGAGGTCGTCGCACGGGCCAGAAACGCGGCAATCTCATACGGGAAGCGTCATGCGGCCGCCGGCAGGCCTCGCTCAAGCAATGTCGCCATGCGGCGGGCGAAGGCGGCGGGGTCGGGGAGTTGCTCACCTTCGACGATGCGGGCCTGATCGAGCAGCAGCCAGGCGAATTCGGAAAGCTGGTCTGAGGCACCGGTATCGCCGACCGAGGCGGCCAGCCGCTCGATCAGCGAATGTCGAGGATTGATTTCAAGAATCCGCTTTGACGCCGTGTCGAGCTGCCGGTGTTGTTTCAGCAGCCGTTCGAGATGCATATCGAGGTCGCCTTCATCGGCGACCAGGCACACCGCGCTGTCGGTCAATCGCGCCGAGCTGCGGATATCCTTTACCGCATCACCGAGCGCCAATTTGAAGATTGCGATCAGGCTGGCGAGCTTGGCCGTCGGTTCGGGTTTGGCGGGCTCGTCCTTCTTGTCGTCGGACGGCGTGATCTTGTCGAGATCGAGGCCGCCGCGAGTCGCCGATTTGAACGACTTTTCCTTGTAGGTGGCGACGGCCTGCACCCAGAATTCATCGATCGGGTCGGTCAGCAACAGCACCTCGACGCCGCGCGCCCGGAAGCCCTCAAGCTGCGGGCTCTTGCGCAGAAGGTCGAGATTGTCGCCGGTGATCGTGTAGATCGCCTCCTGGCCGGGGCGCATCGCCGCGACGTACGCGTCGAGCGACACCCAACCATCTCGCGTCGTCGAGCGGAAGCGGACCAAAGGCAACAACGTATCGCGGTGCTCGCGATCTTCGTAGAGCCCTTCCTTGAGGACCGGGCCGAAATTCTCCCAGAATTGCGTGTACTCCTCGACGGCATCGCTCGCCTTTTTGCCGAGATCCGACAGGACGCGGCGGGTCAATTGCTGCCGCATTCGTGTGATCGTGGCGTTGGCCTGCAACATCTCGCGGCTAATGTTGAGCGGCAGGTCCTGGCTGTCGACGATGCCCTTGATAAAGCGCAGGTAGGCCGGCAGGAGCTCGACGCCCTCATCGGTGATGAAGACGCGCCGCACATAGAGCTTGAGGCGCGGTTTGCGTTCCGGGTCGAACAGATCGAACGGCTTCTGCGAGGGGACGAACAGCAGATACGTGTATTCGAGGGTACCCTCGGCGCGGGCATGGATCGTCAGCCAAGGGTCGTCAAACCCGTGGCCGACATGATGATAGAATTCCTTGTACTGTTCAGGCGTGATCTCGGAACGGGACCGGGTCCACAGCGCCGAGGCTGTGTTAATCGTCTCTTCCTTGCTGCCGTCCGCCAGGACGATCGGCAGCGCGATGTGATCGGAATACGTTTTGACGATCTGCCGCAAACGGTGCGCTTCGAGATAGTCCTCGTCGCCATCGCGGATATGCAGGGTGATGCGGGCGCCGCGCGGCACATTGGGGGCGGGCTCGATCGTAAAGCTGCCCTTGCCGTCCGAAGTCCAGCGCCAGCCCTCGTGCTCGCCCGCCTTGCGGCTCAGCACCTCGACCTTGTCAGCGACCATGAAAGCGGAATAGAAGCCGACCCCGAACTGGCCGATCAGGCTGAGATCCCTGCCGCCGCCCTCCTTGTCCTTGGCCGCCTCACCCAGCTGGTTGACAAAGGCGGCGGTGCCGGAACGGGCGATTGTGCCGAGATTTTCGATCAGCTCGTTGCGGTTCATTCCGATGCCGTTATCGGCAATGGTCAGGGTCTTGGAGGATTTCACCGGGGTCAGCACGACCCGGTAATGCGCGTCGCCTTCGCTCAATGCGGGTTCGGTCAGCGCGGCATAGCGCAGCCGGTCGCAGGCATCGGATGCGTTTGATATCAGCTCGCGCAGGAAAATCTCCTTCTCGCTATACAGCGAGTGCGCGACGATATCGAGCAGGCGGCTGACTTCCGCCTGAAAGCTTAGGGTCTCAGAGGCGCCTGTATCGCTCATCTTTGGCTTGTTGCTGGTGGCAGGATTGCCGCAGATATGTGGCGCAAGCGCCGCTGTCGCAAGAACCGATGCCGCATGATCGCATCGGTGGGACCGAGCAATCGGGGCGCTGTATTCCGCCCGAGCGGCAAACCGGCCGGGAAACCAGGTTGGGCTCGGATTATTTCTTGGTGCCGGAGCCCTGCGTGGCGGCGGCCGGCGGTGTTGACGGCAGATACGCGTTTGTCCACCCGCTCTCTTTCGCGTCGTCTGTCGTAACAATCTGGGTGCGCGAGGGGCCATCGCGCTCGACGATCTGAATTCCCAGCTGTTTGCTGATCAGGCGGCAGCCGGCCAACCCGGCAGGGCTGCCGCCACTGCCGGTGAGCTTCTGATATTTTACAAGATCGTCGCGTGACTTGCACAACAGGGCGCCCTCATCAAGGCGCGGCCAGAGTTGCGGGATTACAACCGGGCCAGGTGGTACGGCCGATTGTTTTGGCGCCCGCTGCTGCTCCTGTGACGGCCCGCGCCGACCAGGGCCACCCATCTGCGCTTGAGCGGGAGCTGTCAGGATGGCGACAAGTCCAACCACGGCGACGCCGTTGCGCCAGAACCCAAAGCGTCGCGGTGCACCCGAGTGATCGATTTCCTGTTGGCGTGCCTTCACGACGCTTTCTCCCTGCAGTCCCGGTTGCCGGCTGCACCGCGGCCAGCTTAATCAGATATCGCCCCAAGCTGTCATTCGCATCCTCAAAGGCTGGTGCGGCGAAATTCCGCCCGGCGTCGCCGGTCGCGGAGAGGGCCGCCTTCGGACCAGTAATTGGCCTTGATCGCGCTTATAATCGGCAGCCGCTTTCCGAAATCCCCATGTATTCCCTAGCCAGTCCGCGATCAAAGCTCTCTATAACCAGTCATATGCCACGATGAGATCAAAACATGGCGAAAATACTGGTCGTCGATGACGACGAAGGAATACGCGATCTGCTCCATTTAACACTAGTTGATGCCGGGCATGTCGTCTCGGTAGTCGGCGACGGCGTCGCAGGATTGTCGGAGTTCCGCAAAAGCACGCCAGATTTGCTGATTGCGGATCTGGTGATGCCGGGCGGCGAAGGGATCACTCTCATCAATGCCGTCCGCGAGGAAGCCCCGCGTTGCCTGATCCTGGCAATCTCAGGTTCGTTGCACGCAGATGTCTTCCTGCCGAGCGCCATCCGGCGGGGGGCCGACCTCGCGCTCGGCAAGCCCGTCCGCCCGGACGCTCTGGTGCAACAGGTCGCGGAACTGCTGCGGCGCCGCGGCTTGAGCTGATGGATACGTGGGTCGTCCGCCTCAGGCCGGGGGCAGGGCGATGTTGAGGTCTCCCGCAAGCGAGGCCAAATTGACAGGCGGGGTGTGGCGGCTCTATCACCGGGCTCTCGCGTCTGGTTGA
This sequence comes from Alphaproteobacteria bacterium, assembly GCA_019240125.1. GTDB lineage: Bacteria > Pseudomonadota > Alphaproteobacteria > ATCC43930 > CGMCC-115725 > DATARH01. The sequence goes on along the minus strand of JAFAYW010000109.1, from coordinate 43,284 downwards.
CGATCCGCAGGAGCTGCCATGGCCAACAAGGTCTACCCGACTGCCGAGGCGGCGCTCTCGGGTGTGTTGCGCGACGGGATGACGATAATGGCTGGCGGCTTTGGCCTGTGCGGCATCCCCGAAAAGCTGATCCATGCGATCCGCGATTCCGGCGTATCCGGGCTGACTGCGATCTCGAACAATGCCGGTGTCGACGGTGCAGGGCTGGGGCTGCTGCTCGAAACCCGGCAGATCCACAAGATGATCTCGTCCTATGTCGGCGAAAACAAACTGTTCGCCGAACTGTACCTCAAGGGTGAGTTGGAGCTGGAGTTCAACCCGCAAGGCACGTTGGCAGAGCGCATCCGCGCTGGGGGCGCCGGGGTACCCGCATTCTTTACCAAAACCGGTGTGGGCACGCTGGTGGCTGAGGGAAAAGAGACCCGCGAGTTTGCCGGCGAGACCTACGTCATGGAAAGCGGTCTCGTTGCCGATTTGGCGATCGTGCATGCCTGGAAGGCTGACCGCGAGGGCAACCTCGTCTATCGCAAGACCGCGCGCAACTTCAATCCGGTGATGGCGACGGCGGGGAAGATGACGGTTGTCGAGGTTGAGGAATTGGTGGAACCCGGCGCGATCGACCCGGATCACATCCATACGCCGGGCATTTTTGTGCAGCGCATAGTCCACTATCCAAGCTACGAAAAGCGCATCGAACAGCGCACCGTGCGCAAGCGCGAGCCTAACCCATAAGGAGCCGACCTATGCCGTGGTCACGCGAGGATATGGCGCGCCGCGCCGCGCGCGAGTTGCAGGACGGGTTTTATGTCAATCTCGGGATCGGCATCCCGACGCTGGTCTCGAACTACATTCCACCCGGCATGACCGTGCAGCTGCAGAGCGAAAATGGAATGATGGGGATGGGGCCGTTCCCGTTTGAGGGTGAGGAGGACCCCGATCTGATCAATGCCGGGAAACAAACTGTTACAGAACTGCCGACAACAAGTTACTTCGACAGCGCGCAATCCTTCGGCATGATCCGCGGCGGCCATATCGATCTGTCGATCCTTGGCGCGATGCAGGTCGCGGAAAATGGCGATCTCGCCAACTGGATGATCCCCGGGCGCATGGTCAAGGGCATGGGTGGCGCGATGGATCTCGTCGCCGGGGTGAAGCGGGTGGTCGTGCTGATGGAGCATACGGCCAAAGGTGAGCCCAAATTACTGCATCGCTGCAATCTGCCGCTGACCGGCGCGGGGGTGGTCGACATGGTCATCACCGAGCTTGGAGTGTTCGAAATCGATCGCAAGGGCAGCGGCATGGAGCTGACCGAACTGGCGCCGGATGTCTCGCTGGAAGATGTGACCCGCCAGACCGAGGCTGCCTTTCGGGTGCGGCAGGGTGTGGGCTGACGCGGCACTTTGGCGTTCCTCGATTTTGACGACACACTGGCCGCCAGCCGGTACATCAGCGTGGCCGTAAAATGCCACGAGCCGGCGGGAGCCGGCTCGTTAAACAAAAGGCAAGATGCTGCGGCCTGAAAGGTGCTAGCGGAATGTGCGTGGGCGAATGTGCTTTGAAGGTGCTATTTCGCAACGCCTGCCAAGGTACTTGCGGCCTGAAAGGTGCTTACTCGTCAACGAGCGTTACGATGTGTTACACACTGTCACAGAGCGCGACGTGCCGCAAGGGAAAAATCGCTGATGCGCATTCGCGATGATATTCGCGACCTGCCAACCTCGCAGATTGCCCAGATCGCCGCGCTGGGCATGGGCGATGCCGACGTGATCCCACTGTGGTATGGCGAGGGAGACCTTGCGACGCCTGAATTTATCGCCGCCGCGGCGACCGACGCGCTGCGCGCCGGTCATACATTTTACACCTACAAGGCCGGCCTGCCGGAGCTGCGGGAAGCCCTCGCCGACTACCAAGCGGGGCTGTATGGACAATGGTTTGAGCCGGATCGCATCCTTGTAACAAGCTCTGGCATGACCGGGTTGATGCTGGTCGCGCAGGCGGTAATCGACGCAGGTGACAATCTCGTGATCATCGGCCCGGTATGGCCGAATATCGCCGCCGCGGTGTCGATCATGGGCGGCGAGCCCCGACTGGTCTCGCTCGACCCGCGAGAGGATGGCGGATGGCAGCTCGACCTCGACCGACTGAGCGCTGCCTGTGACGACCGCACGCGAGGCATTTTTATCAATTCGCCATCGAACCCGACCGGCTGGGTCGCCTCGTCAGGCGAAATCGCGGAGATCATGGATTTCGCGCGGCGACGCGGATTATGGGTGATCGCCGACGAGGTTTATGGCCGTATCGTTTACGGCAACCGCACGGCCCCGTCGTTTCTTGCGCAGGGTGAGCCCAGCGATCGGCTGATCGTTGTCAACAGTTTTTCGAAGAGCTGGGCGATGACCGGCTGGCGATTGGGCTGGATGACGATCCCGCCCGATCTGCTGCCGGAGATGGAGAAGCTGGTCGAGTTCAACACCAGCGGGTCCCCGACCTTTCTGCAACATGCCGGCATCGCGGCGGTGCGCGGCGGCGAGGCGTTTGTCGCCGAGTTCGTCGCGCGCTGCCACGACGCCCGCAATGTCGCGATCGATGCCTTGCAGGCCTGCCGGCGTGTCGCCGTGGCGCGGCCCGAGGGGGCATTTTACGCCTTTCTGCGGATTGACGGCCTCACCGACAGTTTCGCCTTTGCGCAAAGGGCCTTGCACGAAAGCAAAGTCGGCCTTGCCCCGGGAAGCGCCTTTGGCCCGATGGGCGAAGGCTGTCTGCGGCTCTGCTTCGCGCGTGCCCCCGACGTCATCGCCAAGGCGGTCGCGCGCCTGCGGCCGCTACTCGATTGACGCCGGTGTCGGCTCTGGGATTGCCAGAGGCAGCGGCTCTGGCGTCCGTCGTCGCCAGCCCACGGCCGCTGCCTGAGCCGGTGCGCAGTCACGCCGCGAGGCGCGATCTGCGGCTCGATTTCTTTCGCGGCTTATCGCTGATGCTGATCTTTATCGATCACATCTCAGAGAATTTTTTCAGCTACTTCACCTTACAGGCGCTGACGTTTTTCGACGCGGCGGAGGTCTTCATTTTCGTCTCGGGCTTTACCGCCGCGCTGGTCTATGGCCGCCGCCTTGCGACGAGCGGTGCTCTCTATGCGTCCGCTCAGGTCCTGCGCCGCGTGTGGCAGCTTTACGTCGCGCATGTGTTTCTCTTTGTCATCTTCATCGCCGAGGTGTCGTACACAGCGAGCGCGTTCCGCAATCCGATGTACAATGAGGAGATGCGGGTCACCGACTTTCTCGGTGAACCGCATCTCGCGATCATGCAGGCGCTGATCTTGCAGTTTCAGCCCACCTTTCTCGACATCCTGCCGCTCTACATCGTGATGCTGGGGGTTTTCCCGCTGATCCTCCTCGGTCTGCGGGTGCACTGGGCGCTTGTGGTGGTGCCGTCGGCTGGCCTCTATCTCGCGGTGCAGCTCTTGGGGATCGCCGTGCCGGCCTACCCCACCGGGCATGTCTGGTTTTTCAACCCGTTGGCCTGGCAGTTTCTGTTTGTGGTTGGCGCGGCGCTTGGCTATCGGCTCGTGCAAGGTCGCGACATGGCGGCTCTGGTGCGCCTGCTCTACCCGGTCGCGCTCCTGATTTTCATCGTATGTCTTTTGGTCAAGGTTACCTGGACCCTGCATGGGGTCTGGGATGGATTTCCCGGGCTCTTCATCAAGACATTGTGGCCCGTGAACAAGAACAATCTCTCGCCGATACGGCTTATTCCCTTTTTTGCCTTGATAGTCCTGGTGGCTGCGCATGTCCCGCCCGGTGCGGGCTTTCTCCGCAGCGCGGCGGCCCGCCCGCTTCTGGTATGCGGCAGTCACTCGCTGGAGATATTCTGTCTTAGTATTCTGCTCTCCGCGCTGGGGCACTTCATCTTGTCGGAATACAACTCGGGACTGGTGATGCAATTCGTGGTGAATGCGGGGGGTATCGCGACGATGATCCTGGTGGCCAAGGTCATCGACTGGTATCGCATGATGGAGCGTTCGCCTGCGGCAGCGGCGGGCGAGAGCCTCCCGCGGTGAAGCGCCGGGCATTCCTGGCTTGGGCGGGCGCCTTGCTACTCGCGCTGTCTTCCAGCGGCGCCCTGGCGGCCGAGGCGGACGAATGCACCATCCCCCCTGATTTGACCGAAATTCAAGCCAAGCTGCCGCACCTGAGCGAGCGGCTGCATGGCAAACAGCCGGTTACAATTGTCGCGATCGGTGGTGCCTCGACCAAGGGGTCAGCGGCTGGCGGGCGCGAGCTCGCCTACCCGCACCGCATGCAGGTGGCATTGACGGCGATGTTTCCCGATGTCCCGTTCAACGTCGTCAACAAAGGGGTATCGCGCGATACGACACAGCAGATGCTCGACCGGTTTGCGACCGATGTGTTCGCGGAAGACCCGGTACTGGTGATCTGGGAGGCTGGCATCAGCGATGCAGTGCGAGGCATCGAGGTCGACGATTTCGCCGCAGCCTTGCAGAAAGGCATTAACGAGGTCAAAAATCGGGCAATCGACATCCTCCTTGTCGATATGCAATTTTCCCACAGCACGACGGCCGTGATAGATTTTCAGCGCTATCTGCAGGCAATTCATCGGGTTGGCGACGTTAACGATATCTACGTTTTCCCGCGCTTCGATATGATGCGGTACTGGAGCGAGCAGCACATGTTTAACTTCGACGAGACGACCGACGAGGAGCGCGCGCGCGTCGCGGCCAAGGTCTATGACTGCCTCGGGCGCCGGCTCGCCCGGGAGATCCAGACGGTAGCTCAGTAATGCGCGGCGTTACTCGCGCGGCGACAATCGTCGCCATGCTCGCAGCCGTTGTCATGGGCGCGAAAACCGCGGCTTCAGCGGAAGCGGTGAATTGCACCGCCCCGATGCCGCTGGTTGCGATCCAGGCGCCGCTGACTGAGTCGGCAGCCCGCGTCCGGCTCGGGGATACCTTGACGATCGTTGCCGTCGGATCGTCGTCCACAGAGGGAATTGGCGCCAGTTCGCCAGCCCATGCTTATCCCGCACTGCTTGAACACGAGTTGCACGAGCGGTTTCCCGATCTGGCGCTGCGCGTCATCAATCGCGGCAAAGGCGGCGAGGATGCCGGGGAGGAAATGGCCCGTCTCGAACGCGATGTTGTCGCCGATCATCCTGATCTGGTGATCTGGCAGGTCGGCACCAACGCGGTGTTGCGGCAGGACGATCTCGCGCTCGATGGGGAAATTATCGAGCGCGGCGTTGCCCGGCTGAAGCAGATCGGCGCCGATGTCGTGCTGATGGACCTGCAGGATGCACCTCGGGTCACCGCCCGCTCGACCTTTGGCGTAATGCAAGGATTGATTGCAGGCGTTGCAAAACGCGACAACATCGGCCTGTTCCGTCGCTTTGACATTATGCGCAACCGGGCAACCGAGCATCCCGCCGAGGCAGCTCGAATGATCGGTTCTGACGGGTTGCATATGACCGATGACGGGTATGGCTGCCTTGCCGTCAATCTCGCTGAGGCTTTGGCGTGGAACTGGTGGTCGCAGACACCGCCTTCCGCCCGCACCGCTCGTATCGCTGCCTTCCATCCGAAATCCGGCGATGCGGGCCCCATCCGTCCATCGGCGCCCTAACGGACTACGGCAGCCAACCGATACCCTCACTGCCCGCGCGAAAATCACCCTTGGGGATAGGCGCCAACGATCATATATTGTGCAAGTTGGGAAGAGTGGCGACACAACATGTTGTTTACGTTGCGTCCTGGTTGCGGACACTTCCGAATACTGCGCAATGCGTAAATCGTTTGCTCACGAAATCGCCATAAATTTTCTGGCATGTGGGTTGCGTATATCTGGGTTGTGGGGTGTTTAGCCGGGGGATCGTGGCAGTGGGGCCGCGGTTTGGCGAGGGCAGACGGGTGGCTCGCGGTGCGACGCGAATCATTAGGATACTCCTGCCTGTTGATTGTTAGCGTCGTGGATGATCGGAAATTTACGGTCGACGACAGTCGATTGAGGTGAAGCTATGCGGCACGAAGACGGGATTTTTGGGCTCTACGCGCGTCTCTATGAGAACCGGCGCGAGGTGGAATACTCGCTCGAGGATTACCTGCGAGCCTGTTCCGATGATCCGTCATTCTACGCCGGAGCGGCGGAACGACTGCTGAAGGCGATCGGAGAACCGATCACCGTCGATACCAGCCAAGACCCGCGTCTCGGCCGGATCTTCATGAACCGGACTATGAAGGTCTATCCCGCCTTCGAGGATTTTTACGGGATGGAGGAGACAATCGAGCGGATTGTCGGCTTCTTCCGGCACGCGGCTCAAGGGCTCGAAGAGCGCAAGCAGGTACTGTACCTGCTCGGTCCCGTTGGCGGCGGCAAGTCGTCGCTCGCGGAGCGGCTGAAGCTTTTGATGGAGAAGGAGCCGATCTTCGCGCTGAAGGCGGGGAATGAAATCAGCCCGATCTTCGAGAGCCCGCTCGGCCTGTTCGACCCGAATACGCTCGGCGAAGAAATCGAAAATCGTTATGGCATTCCAAAGCGGCGCCTAACCGGCATGATCTCGCCGTGGGCCGTCAAGCGGTTGGACGAATATGGCGGGGATATCACCAAGTTTTCGGTCATCCGGCTGACGCCCTCGCGCCTGAAACAGATCTGTGTCGCCAAGACCGAACCGGGCGATGAGAACAATCAGGATGTCGCGAGCCTCGTCGGCAAGGTCGATATCCGCAAACTCGAGATGTACAGCCAGAACGATCCCGACGCGTATTCCTTCTCGGGCGGATTAAACCGCACGACGCAAGGCCTCATGGAATTCGTCGAGATGTTCAAGGCGCCGATCAAAATGTTGCACCCGCTGCTGACGGCAACGCAGGAGGGCAACTATGGCGGCACCGAGAATATCGGTGGGATTCCCTTCCAGGGCATCATCCTGGCGCACTCAAACGAAGCCGAGTGGCAGAGCTTCAAGAACAACAAGAACAATGAGGCTTTTATTGACCGTATCTCGGTCATCAAGGTGCCGTATTGCCTGCGTTCGACGGAAGAGCGCAAGATTTATGAAAAACTGCTGCAGAACAGCGAACTATCGGCAGCTCCGTGCGCGCCTTCGACGCTTGATCTGCTGTCACGTTTCTGCGTGCTGTCGCGCCTGAAGCCGCATGAGAACTCGAATACCTATTCAAAGATGCGGGTGTATGACGGCGAGAGCCTTAAGGACACCGATCCGCGCGCCAAGTCGGCTCAGGAATACCGCGATGCCGCCGGGGTGGACGAGGGGATGGAAGGTATTTCGACGCGTTTCGCCTTCAAGGTGTTGTCGAGCACGTTCAATTTTGATACGCAGGAGATTGCGGCTGACCCCGTACATTTGATGTACGTGCTTGAGCAATCGATCTGGCGCGAACAGTTCCAGGAAGAGATCGAGAAAAAGTATCTCAACTTTATCAAGGCCGAGCTGGCACCGCGTTACGCCGAGTTCATCGGCCACGAAATCCAGAAGGCCTATCTCGAATCCTATTCGGATTACGGGCAGAACCTGTTCGACCGCTACGTTGCTTATGCCGATGCCTGGATCGAGGATCAGGACTACAAGGATCCAGATACCGGGCAGTTGATGAACCGCGAGCTTCTGAACCAGGAGCTGTCAAAGATCGAAAAGCCGGCCGGCATCGCCAACCCGAAGGATTTTCGGAACGAGGTGGTCAAGTTTGCGTTGCGCGCGCGTGCCGCCAACAGCGGGCGCAACCCATCCTGGACCTCCTATGAAAAGCTGCGGGAGGTTATCGAGCGCCGCATGTTCTCACAGGTCGAGGATTTGCTGCCGGTCATCAGCTTTGGCAGCAAGAAGGACTCCGACACCGAGAAGAAGCACGCCGATTTCGTGCAACGCATGGTCGAGCGTGGCTATACCGAGCGGCAGGTCCGCCGTCTTGTCGAGTGGTACATGCGGGTGAACAAGGCCGGCTAGCGCTTCGACACCGGCCATCCCCACATTAGTCGTCGTCCCCGTGGCTTGGCCCGGGGATCGCGGGCTCCCGCAGAAAGCCGGGCCAGGCCCGGGCATGACGTTCTAAAGGGTTGCTGAAGATGAATATTGTCGACCGCCGACCCAATCCCAAAGGCAAGAGCCTCAGCAACCGGCAACGCTTCCTTGCCCGCGCTCGCGTCGAGGTGAAGTCAGCAGTGCAGGAGGCGTTGCGCAAGCGCAAGGTTGCTGACATCGCGCATGGCGAAAAAGTCGCAATCCCGACGCGCGGCATCTCCGAGCCGATCTTTCATCACAATCGCCGCTCCGGTCGCAGCGATCACGTCGTGCCTGGCAACAAGGAATATATTCGTGGCGACGAAATCCCGCGTCCGCAAGGCGGCGAGGGTGGTGGCGGCCGGGAGGGCAGCCCGGATGGCGGCGGCGACGACGCGTTCGAGTTCACCCTATCGAAGGACGAATTCCTCGATATGTTCTTCGAGGATCTGGAGCTCCCGGACCTCGTTAAGAAGAGCCTCAAGGATACGACGGCGGTCGATCTGCAGCGGGCTGGCTACACGGTTACGGGGTCACCCTCGAACCTCAGCGTGCCACGCACGATGCGCAATAGCATGGGCCGTCGGATCGCCTTGCGCCGCCCGAAATTGTCGGACATGGACGCGCTGCGCAAGCAGCTCGAGGAAGCGCGCGCGAACGACAATGAGGAAGAAGTCGAGCGGCTGACCATCGAGCTTGAACGCTTCGAGAAGCGCAGCAAGATCATCCCCTGGATCGACCCGATCGACGTCCGCTATCGCCGCTTCGACCGGGTGCCCAAACCCAATACCGAAGCCGTCATGTTCTGTCTAATGGATGTGTCGGGCTCGATGACCGAGGCGATGAAGGACCTCGCCAAGCGTTTCTTTATGCTATTGCACGTGTTTCTGACGCGGCGTTACCGGCATGTCGACGTGGTGTTCGTGCGCCACACCAGCACAGCCGAGGAGGTTGACGAGGAGACGTTTTTCTACAGCCGCGAGACCGGCGGCACCGTCGTGTCGACGGCGCTCGACAAGATGCTGGAGATTGCCCGCGCCCGCTATCCGACCGATCGCTGGAACATTTATGGCGCACAGGCCTCCGATGGCGACAATTATGGCGCGGATAGTGGCCGCTGCGTGCAATTGCTGGGTGGCGAGGTACTGCCGTTGTGCCAATATTTCGCGTATGTCGAAGTTGGTGACGGCATGGGCGGGAGTCTGACCGGATTGTCGCGGGACAGCGATCTGTGGCGCGCCTACAGCGAAGTGGCGCCAATGCACGAGCATTTCGCGATGCGGCGGGTCGGTGATCCGGCGCAGATTTTCTCGGTGTTTCACGAGCTGTTTGCCAAGGGGGGCGTTCGTGCCTGACACGCGTTTCGATACGCCTGTACAACTCCCTGCCCAGTTAAGGGCGGAGATGCCGCTCTTTACCGGCCCCAACTGGGACTACAACACGCTGCGCCGTGTGTACGACGCGATCGAGACGATCGCCTTCGACGAGCTTGGGCTCGACATCTACCCCGTGCAGATCGAGGTCATCACTTCGGAGCAGATGCTCGACGCTTACGCGTCGGTCGGCTTGCCGCTGATGTACCGGCATTGGAGCTTTGGCAAGCGCTTCGCCTATCACGAAACGCTGTACCGCAAGGGGTTGCAAGGTCTCGCCTATGAGATCGTCATCAACTCTAACCCCTGCATCTGCTACATCATGGAAGAAAATTCCATGACGATGCAGACGCTCGTCCTCGCGCATGCGGCGTTCGGGCACAATCATTTCTTCAAGAACAACTACCTGTTCCGGCAATGGACTGATGCCGGTGGCATTCTCGATTACCTCAGCTTCGCGCGTGATTACGTCACCAAGTGCGAGGAGAAATACGGGGTCGAGGCGGTCGAGAGGGTGCTTGATGCGGCGCACGCGCTGAAGGAACACGGCGTCAACCGCTATGCGCACCGCTCCAAGCCGAACCTCGCCGAGGAGCGGCAGCGTGCCGAAAACCGCCGCGTCCATGAAGAGACCACCTTCAACGATCTGTGGCGCACCGTGCCGACTGCGGAAAAGGACGCCGATACCCTGGAAGAGGCGCGTCAGGCTCAGGATGTGCGGCATCATCTCGGCCTGCCCGAGGAAAACCTCCTCTATTTTATCGAAAAGCGGGCGCCCCGGCTCAAGGATTGGCAGCGTGAGCTGATCCGCATTGTGCGCAACGTATCGCAATACTTCTATCCGCAGAAGCAATTGCAGTTGATGAACGAGGGCTGTGCTACCTTCGTGCATTACGAGATCATGAATCGGCTGCACGATAAGGGCCTGGTTACCGAAGGCTCGATGCTCGAATTTCTGCATTCGCATTCAAGCGTCGTGTTCCAGCCCGGTTTCGACGATCCGCGGTTCAGCGGCATCAACCCCTACGCGCTGGGTTTCGCGATGATGAGCGATATCAAGCGTATCTGCCTCGACCCCAAGGCGGAGGACCATGAGTTCTTTCCGGAGATCGCCGGTTGCGGCGACCCTTACGGGGTGTTACGCGATGCCTGGGCCAATTACCGCGACGAAAGCTTTGTTCTGCAGTATCTGAGCCCCGCGGTAATGCGGCATTTCCGCATGTTCCACGTGTCGGACGATGCCGGCAAACCGGCTCTCAAGGTGGAGTCGATCCACGACGAGACCGGCTACCGCAAATTGCGCAGCGCCCTGTCGCGGCAATACGATCTGTCGCGCCGCGAGCCGGACGTCCAGGTCGTCGATGTCGACCTGACCGGCGACCGCTGCCTAATCCTTGCGCATTATGTTCATGATGGCGTGTTGCTCGACGAGCGCACCTGCCGTTCGGTGTTGCGCTACGCGTCGTGGCTCTGGGGGTATGGCGTCAAATTACTCGAACTCGAAGCCGCGACCGACAAGGTCCTCAAGACCTACGATGCGACCAGCGCGGAGGCGAAATAGCCGGTCGCGGTCTGTCGGAGGACATTGCGGCCTCTTGGCCCGCGCGCCATTTCTACAAGATGGGCGACGGGCTGACGGTCCTCGGGATCGAGACGAGTTGCGACGAAACGGCGGTCGCAGTGGTCAGCGAACGCCCGGTGCCGACAATCCGTGCCAATCTGATCCGCTCACAGCTGGTCGAGCACGCCCCCTATGGTGGTGTTGTCCCGGAAATCGCGGCGCGGGCGCATCTCGACCATCTCGATGACCTTGTTGCGCGGGCGCTGGCCGAGGCGGATTGCGACCTTAGCGATCTCGACGGCGTCGCCGCCGCGTCCGGGCCGGGATTGATCGGCGGCCTGATCGTCGGCTCGACCGTCGCAAAGGGGCTTGCCTGGGCCTCGGGCAAGCCGTTTCTGGCGGTCAATCACCTGGAGGCGCACGCGCTGGCGGTGCGGTTGGCGCAGCCGGTCGCATTTCCCTATCTGCTGCTGCTCGCATCGGGCGGCCATTCGCAATTGCTGGTCTGCACCGGCATTGGACGCCATCGGCAGCTTGGTACCAGCCGCGACGATGCGGCCGGTGAGGCCTTCGACAAAACCGCCAAACTGCTGGGCCTCGGCTATCCGGGCGGCCCCGCCATCGCGCAAGCCGCGCTCAGTGGCAATCCGCGGCGCTTTCCCCTGCCCCGCCCGCTGAAGGGTCGACCGGGCTGCGATTTCTCTTTTTCCGGGCTGAAGACGGCGGTCCGCCAGGCTGTCGCGGCGGCGGGCGAGCTCGATGCCGAGCTGACCGCGGATCTCGCGGCCGCGGTCGAGATGGCGATCTGCGACACGCTCGTCGACCGCACCGCCAATGCGCTGCGTTGGTTTCGGCAGCATCACCCCGAGGGTACGACGCTCGTCGCGGCTGGCGGGGTGGCTGCCAACACCCGGCTGCGCGCCCGTCTTGCGGTGCTCGCCGCCGAAATGGGGCTGGATTTTGTCGCACCGCCGCCGGTGCTGTGCACAGATAATGGCGCGATGATCGCCTGGGCCGGTCTGGAGCGTCTGCGGCGGGGCTTGACCGATGCTCTGGACGCACCGGTGCGGCCGCGCTGGCCGCTCGACCCGTCCGATGACGGCGCGGCCGCCCGGCCGGCCGGGCGGCCGACGTGAAGCGTCTTGCCGTCATCGGCGCGGGCGCCTGGGGCACCGCCCTGGCCATTGTCGCGGTTCGCGCGGGCATTCAGGTGGCCCTCTGGGGACGAGATGCCACGATCGTCGAGGCGATCGCCACGCGGCACGAAAATCCGCTCTATCTTCCGAGTATCCCGCTCGATCCCGCGATTACGGCCACCAGCGACCTGACCGCCGCCCTGGACGACGCTGATGGCGTGTTGATCGTCGTCCCGGCTCAGTTCGTCCGCGGTATTCTCAATCGCCTGGCCCCGCTGGTGCCGCCGCGGAGGCCGCTCCTGTTGTGTGCCAAGGGTATTGAGACGGAATCGCTTCAGACGATGAGCGAGATCGCCGTGGAGATCATTCCGGCAGCGCCTGTGGCGGTGTTGAGCGGCCCCACTTTCGCCGGCGAAGTGGCGCGGGGCTTGCCGGCCGCGGTGGCGATCGCTAGCCGGAATCGCACGGTTGCACAATCTTTCGTCACGGCTCTCGGCACCGGCCGCTTCCGACCCTATCTATCCGATGATCCAATCGGGGTTGAGATCGGCGGCGCGGTCAAGAATGTGCTGGCGATTGCCTGCGGCATCATCGAGGGACGCGGTCTTGGCGATAATGCGCGGGCCGCCCTGATCACCCGCGGGATCGCTGAGATCGTGCGGCTGGGTTCGGCCAAGCGGGCCGAGCCCGACACCTTTCGCGGCCTGTCGGGGCTGGGCGATCTGGTGCTGACCTGCACGGCGGGGCAGTCGCGTAATTACACGCTCGGTGTGGCGCTCGGTCGCGGCGCGACCCTTGCATCGGCATTAAGTGGCCGGCGGGCCGTTGTAGAGGGTGTGGCGACTGCGGCTGCGGTGGCGCGGCTGGCGACCCGCCTCAGGATCGAGATGCCGGTTACCACGGCGGTTGATGGCGTACTGCACCATGGGATAGCGATTGACATGATGATCGATGGTTTGCTCAGCCGCCCGTACCGGGCCGAGTGACGGCATGTGCACTATCCCCGAGAAGGGGCTTTCCCGCGGGTCGGCAAAGCCAATATCATCGGTGTAGCGAGCACACCGATTGGCTCGGCCAGTAGGCTCGGATTGAGATGAGCGACAACGGAAAGCGTGGCGGAGAGGAAGGACCGGGGACCGGCGTCATCGTCAGGGCCAAGCCGAAGACGAAGAAGCCGTCCATGTACAAGGTGTTAATGCTGAATGACGACTATACGCCGATGGAGTTTGTCGTTCACATCCTTGAACGGTTCTTCAACAAAAACCGCCAGGAAGCGACCCGTATCATGCTGCACGTGCATCGGCGCGGCGTCGGCATCTGCGGCGTGTACACGTACGAGGTAGCGGAAACCAAGGTGACGCAGGTGATGGATTTCGCCCGGCAGCACCAGCATCCGCTGCAATGCACATTGGAAAAAGATTAGGCATCCATCGGCAGGAAGGGAGCGGCCGTGCTCTCACGTAATTTAGAGAAGTCTCTGCACCGGGCCCTGGCTCATGCGAATGAGCGACGGCATGAATACGCAACCCTGGAACATTTGTTGCTGGCGCTTACCGAGGATCAGGACGCGATCGCGGTATTGCGCGCCTGCAGCGTCGATCTCGATCGATTGCGCCGCGACGTGCTGACCTATGTCGATAACGAGCTGACAAATCTCGTATCGAACCACAGCGATGACGCCAAACCCACCGCGAGCTTCCAGCGCGTCCTGCAGCGCGCAGCGATCCACGTGCAATCGTCGGGTCGCGAGGAAGTGACCGGCGCCAACGTACTGGTCGCGATGTTCGCCGAGCGCGAGAGCCATGCCGTCTATTTCCTGCAAGAGCAGGACATGACCCGGTTCGACGCGGTCAATTACATCTCGCATGGCATCGCCAAGACGGCGGGGCGTTCGGAGACCCGTCGCGTCCAGGGCGCCGAGGAAGAGGAACGCGGCAGCGAAAAGGGCCAGAAGCGCAACCACGATGCGCTTGACGCCTATTGCGTCAATCTTAACAAAAAGGCCAAGGGCGGCAAGATCGACCCGCTGATCGGACGCGAGGCCGAGGTCGAGCGCACGATCCAGATCCTGTGCCGACGTTCCAAGAACAACCCGCTCTATGTCGGCGATCCAGGGGTCGGCAAGACCGCGATCGCCGAGGGCCTGGCGCGTCGCATCGTGCAGCGCGAAGTGCCGGAGGTATTGGTCAACGCGACGATTTTCGCGCTCGATATGGGCGCGCTGTTGGCCGGCACGCGCTATCGCGGCGATTTCGAGGAGCGGCTCAAGGCGGTGCTGTCCGAGCTTGAGGCGCAGCCCGGCGCGGTACTGTTCATCGACGAAATCCATACCGTAATTGGTGCCGGCGCTACGTCGGGCGGCGCGATGGATGCGTCGAACCTGCTGAAACCGGCTCTGGCCAGCGGCACGATCCGCTGTATCGGCTCGACCACCTACAAGGAATACCGCAACTATTTCGAGAAGGACCGGGCGCTGGTCCGGCGTTTCCAGAAAATCGATGTCAACGAGCCGACCATCGAAGATTCGATCAAGATACTGAAAGGCCTCAAGCCGTATTACGAACGGCATCACAAGGTCCGCTACACCGCCGAGGCGATCAAGGCGGCGGTGGAGCTGTCGCACCGCTATATCGGTGACCGGAAATTGCCGGACAAGGCGATTGATGTGATCGACGAAACCGGCGCGGCGCAGATGCTGGTGCCGGAAAACCGTCGCCGCAAGACGATCACGGCCAAAGAGGTCGAGGCCTGTATCGCGACGATGGCGCGCATCCCGCCCAAGAGCGTGTCGCGCGACGATCGCGAGGTGCTGAAGAACCTCGACCGCGACCTGAAGATGGTCGTGTTCGGGCAGGATCCGGCGATCGAGTCGCTGGTATCGGCGATCAAGCTCGCGCGCGCCGGATTGCGCGACCCCGAAAAGCCGATCGGCTCCTATCTGTTCTCGGGCCCGACCGGGGTCGGCAAAACCGAGGTGGCACGCCAGCTCGCGCACACGCTCGGCATCGAGATCACTCGGTTCGACATGTCGGAGTACATGGAGCGGCACACCGTATCGCGGCTGATCGGTGCCCCGCCGGGCTATGTCGGGTTTGACCAGGGCGGCTTGCTGACCGACGCGGTCGACCAGCATCCGCACAGCGTGTTGCTGCTGGACGAAATCGAAAAGGCGCATCCCGACCTGTACAACATCCTGCTGCAGGTCATGGATTACGGCAAATTGACCGATCACAACGGCAAGATTGTCGATTTCCGCAACGTCATCCTGATCATGACCACCAATGCCGGCGCCGCCGAACTGGCGAAGCAGGCAATCGGGTTTGGCAGCGGCATCCGCACCGGGCACGACGAAGAGGCGATCAATCGGATGTTTACGCCGGAATTCCGCAACCGGCTGGATGCGATCATCTCCTTTTCGCCATTGGCGCCTGCGACGATCGGCAAAGTGGTCGACAAGTTCGTCCTGCAGCTTGAAGAGCAGCTGGCCGATCGCAACGTCACAATCGAGCTCGACTCAAGCGCCCGCGAATGGTTGGCCGAGAAGGGTTACGACCCGCTGTTCGGAGCCCGCCCGCTCGGCCGGCTTATTCAGGAGCACATCAAAAAGCCGCTCGCCGAGGAATTGCTGTTCGGCGCGCTCGCCAAGGGTGGCGTGGTCATGACCTCGGTCGACAAGGAAGCCGACAAGCTCACCTTCACCTTCCGCCCGCGCCCGGCGCCGACCACGATCATCGAGCCGCAAGAACCTGAACTGGTCGAATAGACCGTCGCTCAGACCGCACCCCCTCTCCCGGTCAGGAGAGGGGGCTTAGTCAGGAAAGCGGCCTGGCGTTAGTCTGCGACAGGATGCGTCATGTCCCGCGGGCGTACCCAGGCGTCGAATTGGTCTTCCGTAACAAATCCTAGCTTGAGCGCAGCCTCGCGCAATGTGGTGCCCTCGTGATGTGCGGCGAGCGCGATCTTCGCGCTCTTCTCATAGCCGATATGAGGTGACAGCGCGGTCACCAGCATCAGCGACTGTTCCAGGTTTTCGCGAATGCGCGGTTCGTTCGCGGTGATGCCGGCGACGCAGCGTTCATTGAACGAACGACAGGCTTCGGCCAGCAATTCGGCCGATTCCAGCACATTGTGCAGGATGATCGGCTTGTAGGCATTGAGCTGAAAATTCCCCTGACTGCCGGCGAAAGCGACGGTGTGGTCGTTGCCGAAAACCTGCGCCGCGACCATCGTCAGGGCCTCGCACTGGGTCGGGTTGACCTTGCCTGGCATAATCGACGAACCGGGTTCATTTTCCGGCAGGCTCAATTCGCCGATACCGGCGCGAGGTCCGCTGGCGTACCAGCGCAGATCGTTGGCGATCTTCATCAAGGCCACCGCCGCGACGCGCAAAGCGCCGCTCAGCGTTACCAGGGCGTCATGTGCCGAGCCGACGGCGAACAGGTTGGCCGCCGGCCGGAACGCACGTCCAGTGTCGGCGGCAAGCAGTCGCGTCGCGAGAGGACCAAAATGGGGTGACGCATTGAGCCCGGTGCCGACGGCGGTGCCACCCAGCGGCAGCTCGTACGTGCCGTCGAGCGCGCCGCGCAGTGTCGCACCCGCCGCATCGAGCTGCGCCGTCCAACCGGAAAACAGCTGCCCGAGCGTCAGCGGCGTGGCGTCCATCAGATGAGTGCGCCCGATCACGACGATGTCACCCAGCGCGGCCTCTCGTGCGGCAAGGGCAGCGCGCAATCCGCTGAGTGCCGGCAGCAAGTCGCCTTCCACCGCTTCGACTGCAGCGATGTGCATAACCGCCGGGAAGGCATCGTTCGACGACTGGCTGCGATTGACGTCATCATTGGGATGGATCGACAGGGTACTGCCAGCCAATTGGTTGGCGCGAGTGGCGATGACTTCATTGGCATTCATGTTGGATTGGGTGCCTGACCCGGTCTGAAATACGACCAGCGGGAATTCGCCGTCCCATTGCCCATCGGCGACCTCGGTGGCCGCCTGCGCAATTGCCTGCGCCTTTTCCCCGGGCAATTCGCCCAGTTGCTGATTGGCTAAGGCGGCGGCTTTCTTGAGGAGCCCGAACGCGCGGATCACCCGGCGTGTCCAGATGAAGCGCCCGCGACCGATCGGGAAATTCTGCAGCGAGCGCTGCGTCTGCGCGCCCCACAGCCGATCGGCCGGCACCTCCACCGTACCCAGACTATCGTGCTCCTGGCGTGTCCTGGTCATGCGCACCTCCCGCATGATGACAAACGTTATCGCAATGAAGCGTTCACCACGGAACTTCGCCGCTGTTAACAACGTTAATCCAGTCGGTTTGGGGGAACTGGCATCAGCGACATCGACCGCGCGACGAAGGCCGATCCTGGGCCAACGCGCATGCCCACACAGCAGATCCTGGCGCAGGCGCTTGCCGGCGGTGCCGATTTTCGTGCGCTGATCCGGCGGCCCGACGGTTCGCCGGCTCGTGTCCTGGCGTGCGCCGCGGCGGCCGAAGTTCGCGACCGGGTACAACGTATCCTTGCTGCTGCCGGATGCGCGGTCGAATTGGCGTCGAGCGCGGAAACCGGCTTGGCCGCGGCGGCGCGTGATCCGCCCGATGTGTTGATTGGAGACGCCGATCTCTGTCGTCCCGCCGCCTCGTTGATCGAGCGCTTGCGCGCTGAGGCGCCGGGGAAATGGATCCCGGCGATTGCCATTGGGCGGGCGCTCGACGCCGCGGCCGAGCGTGAAACCCTGGCGGGCGGCGCCGACGATTATCTGACATGGCCGTTCGGTGGCCGGCAGCTGCTTTCGCGCGTCGGGCTGGCACTGGCGATGGCCCAGGTCGGTCACGACGCGAGCGAAGCGGTGCGCGCCTCAGAGCAGCGCCTCGCCGAGGTCCTGCACACGATCGGCGAGGCGGTGTTCGAACTTGACCCCGCCTTTCACATCGTCTTCGCCAATCGCAAAGCGCTCGAATTTTGGGAAAAGCCGGCCGAGGCGGTCATCGGACGGCATCTGCTGGAGGTTTTCCCCGGCATCGAGACCGGCGAGCCCTACGGACATTACGCGCGCGTGATGTCGTCACGGGAGCCCTGTCACCTCGAGTTGCGCGCGCCGATGATCGGCAATCGCTGGATCGGGCTCGACGCGAACCCGGCTCCGAACGGCAATATCGTCGTTGCCTTCCGCGATATCGATAATCGCAAGGAGGCCGAGGCCCAGCTGCGTGAAGGCGAGGAACGCTTTCGGCTGATGCTGGAGGCGCTGCCCGATATCGCCTTTGTAATCGGCCCGGACGGAACGGCCGAATATTACAATGAGCGGTTACGGCTTTACGCCGGTCACCCCATCGGGCCGCGCCCGGCAGACCGCTCGGCGCTGCATCCTCCGGAGGACCGCGAGCGGCTCGACGCGGCTCGCGCCCATGGTTTCGCCGCCGGTGAGGATTTTGTTGTCGAGGCCAGGCTGCGGCGGCATGACGGCGTGTATCGCTGGCACCGCATCCGCAACCGGCCGGTACGGATCGATGGCCGGCTGGTCTTCTGGCTCGGCACTGCGGTCGATATCGATGATATGCGCGAGGCCAATGAGCGGCTGGAGCAGCGGGTGGCCGAGCGTACTGCCGAGCTTGAGGCAGCCAATCTGCGGCTGGAAGCGCAGATCGACGAGCGGGAAAAGGCCGAGACGCGGCTCCGCCAGGCCCAGCGTATCGAGGCGGTCGGACAATTGACCTCGGGCGTCGCGCATGACTTCAATAACCTGCTGACGGCTATCATTGGCAATCTCGAACTGCTGCAGACCCAGCTCAACCCAGAAAATACCCGCGCGCTGCGGCTGCTCAATTCGGCGGCCTCGGCGGCCGAGCGCGGGGCGCGGCTTACGGGGCAGTTGCTGGCGTTTTCGCGTCAGCAGCAGATGCGACCCGAGCCGGTCGATCTGAACCTCGTCGTTAATAGTATGAGCGGGCTGCTGCAAAGCACGATCGGCGCCACGGTGCGCATCGAGGCCGTGTTGTCGGCCACCCTGTGGCCGGCGCTCGCCGACGCCAGCCAGATCGAGCTTGTCTTGCTCAATCTCGCGATCAACGCGCGCGATGCCATGGCGGAGGGCGGCGCGATCCTGATCGAGACGGCCAATGTGACACTCGGCCGGCCGGAACGGCCGGAGGAACCGACCGCAGGCGATTACGTCATGGTCTCGGTGACCGACAGCGGCACCGGCATCCCGCCCAATATCCTCGACAAGGTGTTCGACCCGTTCTTCACGACCAAGGCAATTGGCAAGGGATCGGGGCTCGGGCTGTCTCAGGTTTTGGGGGTTGCGCAGCAACTCGGTGGCGGTGTGCGCATCGACACACGGCCGGGTGAAGGGACCGCGATGCGGGTGTATCTGCCGCGTGCGCATGGCGCCGTGGTCCTCGGCCGCCGCCCCCGGAGCCGTGAGGGACGGGTGGCAAGCCGCGGCAACGGCACGATCCTGTTGGTCGATGACGACGCCGATGTCCGCGCGGTTTCGGCGGCAATGATGGTAGATGCCGGCTACGAAGTGCTGGAGGCGGAAACCGGCTACGCGGGGCTCGATCTGCTTGAACGGAATGGCGCGCGCGTGCGGCTGCTGGTCGCCGATGTGGTGATGCCCGGCATGAGCGGTGTCGAGATGGCGGAGGCGGCTCGCGGCATGCGACCCGACCTGCCGGTGTTATTTGTCACCGGGTTCGCCGCCGTGGCGCTGCCGCCTGACAGCACCTTCGCACACCAGCTTATCCGCAAGCCGTTCCATGCCGCCGAGCTGTTGGCGAAGATCGCCGAGATGGTCGACAGTGAGGAGCCGAGCAAGGTCGTGCGGCTTCCCAATGCCAGCAAAGGCAGCCCGCTATAGCGAAAGCGGCGTAGCGCTAAACGGCCACGGTTACGCGGATCAGGCGGTCGGTGACGCGGGTGCGCGCGGTCTGCGCCAAGGCGGCGCGAAAGATTTCCGCGGTCGCTTCGTCGGGTGCATGGACCTCAACAGGCCGGCCGCTAAACGAAGCGCGCAATGACGCGCGGCCGAGGTCTTCCATGGCCAGCACCGCAAGCCGCACCGCGTCCGGCCCTGCCGCCATTTCGGGCTGCGCCTGACTCGGCATCAACATCCGCAACAGTGATTGACGTTTGATCCGCTTATCGCGCCGGCGCCGTATATGGCGCCCCGCAGCGGCGAGTTGTGACATCGTCGCGTAGAACGCCCGGTGCTTCGCACCCTGGTGCAGGCGTTGCGGATCGATCATGCGCTCCCCCGTCGCTGCCGCGTGTACCAGTCCTGTCACCCTAGCGGCGAACCGTGACTATTTGGCGACGATGGTATCATCATCACCAAATCTAGCGTCACGAAAACTGTCATACACCGTTTGTAGATTTTGCGTTCCTCTGCTCCTGTGAGAGGGAACACATGATGAGCCCTGAGGCTGGGTTGTTTTTCGGATTGTGGCTGCGCAAGCCGCTGAGCATCGCGTCGGTTTATCCCAGCAGCCGCTTTCTGGCGGACGCCTTTGCCGGCCTCACCGATCTGCGACGGCCGGGACCGGTTCTCGAACTCGGTGCCGGCACAGGCAGCCTGACCGAGGGGTTGCTGCGCGCAGGCTGCCGGCCCGAGCGGCTGATCATCCTCGAGCGCGAGCCGGCCCTGGCTCGTGTGTTGCGGCGCTCGTTCCGCACAGTGACGGTGCTGGAAGCCGACGCCACCAAAATCGCCGGGGCGCTCGCCGCACATGGAGTGACCAGGCTCGCCACGGTGGTGTCGAGCCTGCCGATCAAATGGTTTTCGCTCGAAGCGCAGCGCGCCGTGGTATTGCCGTGCCTCGATCTGCTCGGCCCGGCAGGCAAGTTTTTGCAGGTGACCAACGGTTTTGTCTCGCCCGTCGCAACCCATAGCCTCGGGATCGCGGGGATGGAGGCCCGGCGTGTATGGCGCAACCTGCCGCCGGCGCAAATCTGGGCCTATACAAGACCCGCCAGCACTGTAAGCCGTGGCTCGTGATACGTCCCCTCTTGCTGCCGCACCGGCGCGCGCGATAGACCAGCAGCAGAAACCTTTTACAGGGGAGCGCGATGCTGGCATTCGATCTCAAGGCCGAGGAGAAATTCGACCCCGCGCACCATGTCGAGAAAATCCTCGGCAAGGCGGGTGAAGGCGATGTGACCGTGGCGTGCTGGGAACCGGGACAGGTAAGCCCCTATCATTGCCACCCAAACGCCGTCGAACTGTATTTCTGCTTCGAGGGCGGCGGCACGATGCGCACCCCAACCGAAACGATTGATGTCAAGCCGGGCTGTTTTGTCGTCCATCCACGCGGCGAATTGCACGAATGGATCACCGGGCCCAAGCGGACACTGCTGTTCCGGGTGCGGTATGGCGAGGAATTCTCCGGGCGCACCAAGGAATGGCCGAGCAACCCGGCGTGGCAGCCCAAGCCGCACGACATAGAATACTTCAAGACCGCCGGCTGAGGCGGAGCCGCCGATGAGCGATGCTGAGGACGAGTTCGGCTTTGCGTCGGACGAGGATGTGCCGATTCCCTACCTGAGGCGCATCCATGATTACTATCAGGGGCTCGGCTACGGCGCGCCCTATCGTTGGGCGCATTACGCCGATGTGCCGTTTACCCCGATGAAGCAGCCGGTAGCGGAAAGCCGCGTCGGCCTGGTCACGACCGCGGCGCCCTTCAAGCCACAGGCGGGTGATCAGGGCCCGGGTGCACCTCATAACGGTGCCGCCAAGTTCTTCACCGTCTATTCCGGTGACACCGCTGCCGAGCACGATCTGCGCATCTCTCACATCGCTTATGACCGCGTCCACACCGGCGCCACGGACAGCGCCTGCTGGTTCCCGTTGCCTGCGATGCGTCGCGCCGCGGCGGCGGGCGGCATCGGCGAGTTGGCTCCGTTCTTCTACGGTGCGCCAACCAATCGCAGCCACCGAGTGACGCTGCAGCAGGATTGCACCGAATTGCTGAAGCGGGCGCAGGCCGACAGACTGGACGCGGTCGTTCTCCTCGCCGTTTGACCGGTGTGCCACCAGACCGTGAGTCTGGCTGCCCGTCATCTCGAAGCGAACGGCATCCCGACCGTGGTTCTCGGCTGTGCCAAGGATATCGTCGAGTATGTCGGCGTACCGCGTTTCCTGTTCAGTGACTTCCCGCTCGGTAACCCAGCGGGCCGGCCGCACGATGTGGAGTCGCAGGATTTCACCCTGGCGCTCGCCTTGCGACTGCTCGAAACGGCTCCGGCGGCGCGCACCACGGTGCAGAACCCGCTTCGCTGGAACGATGAGGTGTCGTGGAAACGCGACTACTCGAACATCGCGCAGCTGTCACCAGAGGAGATCGCGCGCCGCCGCGCGGAGTTTGACCACACCAAGGACGTTGCCAAGATGACACGCGCCCGCGTCGCCGCCGGAACCCCCTGAGGCCGGAATTCAGTTGCCGAGCGCGGCCCCGCCCGGACGGCGAGGGTCGTTGACACCGATCATCTCGCCGTTCGGTCCAATGGCGACCAGTTCGACCCCGCCCCAATGCGACTGCTCGGTCAGGTGGTAGCCTCGCTCCGCAAGACTGTCGATTGTTTCTGACGTAAACGCGCCACGTTCGTAGTAAAGCGTGTCGGGCAGTGACTGGTGGTGAAATCGCGGTGCCGCCACCGCCTCACCCGGTGTCATCCCGAAATCGATGATGTTGAGTATCGTCTCGAATACGGTCGTGATGATTCTTGGTCCGCCGGGGCTTCCCACAACAAGCAGGGGCTTCCCGCCTTTTTCGACAATTACCGGCGTCATCGATGAAAGCGGTCGCTTACCCGGTGCAATAGCATTCGCGGCGCCCTGCTGTAGTCCGAATAGATTGGCGACACCGGCCTTTATTGAAAAATCATCCATTTCATTGTTAAGCAGGAAACCGGTACCCGGCGGCACCACGGCGGCACCAAAATTTCCGTTCAATGTGTAAGTGACGGATGCCGCGTTTCCTTCTTCATCTACAACAGAATAATGCGTCGTCTGCGGTTGTTCACGCGGTTGTCTTTCGGCAGGAAGCGCGACGGTTGGTGTTGCTCTGGCCGGATCGATCGCAGCGCGGATTACATCGATATGCGCTGCCGATAACAACTCGGCGTGGCGGTCGGGGACAAAGGCGGGATCGCCGAGAACAGTGTTGCGATCACGAAAACCCTGCCGCATAGCCTCCGCCATCAGATGCACCGTCTGCGGCGTCCGCGCGCCCAATCGGGACAGCGGCCAGTCTGCGACAATTTCGAGCATCTCGCACAACACGGTGCCGCCGGAACTCGGCGGTGGTGCGGATATAAAGTGGTAGTCATGGTAGTCGCAGGTGACCGGCGCGTCTTCCGTGGTTGTGTATGCCGCCAAATCCTGCTGCGTTAATACACCGTGATTTCGGGCTGCCGCTTCAACCATGCTGGTCGCGATCGGTCCGCGATAGAACGCGGCAGGTCCGCGTTCCGCGATCAATCCGAGAGTGTGGGCCAAGTCGGACTGTACCAGGCGCTCACCTGCGCGATAGAGCGCACCATCGGCGTGAAGAAATATTCGCGCGGCCGCCGGGTCCTGGGCCAGGCGCTGCGCCTTGGCCGCAAGTGTGGCCGCATCGGACTCGCTCAGCACAAAGCCATCATGGGCGAGGGCGATCGATGGCTGCATCACCGCCTCGCGGCCGAGCCGGCCGAATTCGCTCTCCGCGCGATCAAGCCCCATTACAGTGCCGGGGACGCCGGCCGCCAAATACCCGTACAGACTAGCGTCACGCAAAGGATCGCCAGCCGTGCCGAGATACATCGTCTCGGTGGCGGCCAGCGGTGCCTTCTCGCGGAAGTTGATTACCTTGTCGTCATACCCCGGACGATGCACCAGCATGAAGCCGCCGCCGCCGATGTTGCCGCAGCACGGTTCGACCACCGCCAGCGCATATCCCACCGCCACCGCGGCATCGATCGCGTTGCCGCCGGCGGCCAGGATTCGCTGTCCGACGGCACTCGCCTCGGCCTGAGCCGTGGCGACCATGCCGTGCGTGCCGAGCGTCTCCTGCGGCCCCGCGAGTGCTCTCTGAACGGGAACCGCGAAGATGCTGGCTGCGATTAATACACACTTTACGTTCATGGCATAAAACAAAGGGCATGCTCTTTCGACAGACCTGATCCCGACCGAGACAATCGACTTCGTGAAAAGATGGTGAACATCTTAGGTTAACCATCAAAATAGACGGGTATTCCTACAATGTTGACTAGCTTGCTGCCGCGTCTGCGTGCGCGATCAGTTGTTGCTGTGTCGAGCAACCGCGCGAGCACGACCGAGAACAGTCTGATGACTGCGGGTGGCGCGACACGCGAGGCCTTGGTTCGCGATGAACCCGCACCCTATCTCCTCCAGCTTACATCAAGAGCGGGTGAGGCGGTGAAGGAGCACTTTCCGGTTTTTGTTCGGTTCGTGTAATAGAAGGCTAACCGATCAATGTCACCTTCCTCCATAGCCGAGTTCGACATGATCAGCACCCAGGCGACCGCGCGTCGCTCCTTGCCGACCCTGCCGGGACTGACCACAGAGGATGCCAGGGATGCCGCGACCGCTCGCGTAACCACGCTACAGGTCGATGCCGAGCGGACTCTCGCGCTGGTTGGCGCGGAAGTTTCCGCGGTCAGCAACGTCATCGAGCTTGATCCGCCACAATCGCGTCTTGCGCCGACTCGCCGTCCGGCGGCGGCACCCGTCCGGCCCCGCATCGACCCGCGCAGCATCGCGCTTACAGCAGGCTGCGCCGAGATCGCGGCAATCGCCGCTGCGGGCGCTGTGGCCTACTGGCTGCAGCCCAATTTTCACACGCCGCTCGATGCGACAACGACGATTACCGCGCTTGCCATCATGGGTATGGTCGTGCGGCGGCCGAATACCGATGGGCGCACTCCCGCCGATGTCATGCGGCGTCCTCTATCGCGCCGCCTCGCCGACGGTGCCTTGCGCACACTGTGGCCGTTCATGGTCACGGTGCTCGCGATCATGCTTCTGGTGCCGGCGGAGCATAGCCTGCGCCCGCCGCTGACCCACTGGTTATCGATGTGGGCGATGCTGGCGGTCGGCTGCGTTTGCGCCAGCCGGGTTGCGATGTCGGCGACGGTCGCCTTCTGGCGCACTCGCGGCTGTCTGAAAGAACGGGTGGCGATTTACGGCACTGGCGAATTGGCGGAACAGCTGCTTGGCCACCTGCAGGATAGCTGCGCCGACACGGTTGAGGTGGTTGGCGTATTCGATGATCGCGCCCGCGGCCGCATCACCAGCGTCGACTTGCGCAATCTGGCCATGGGCACTACCGAGGATCTGATCGCGATGTCGCGGCACCGCGATATCGACCGGGTATTGGTGGCGTTGCCGCACGCCGCCGCCGATCGCGTTGTCCAGATCGTCAAGAAACTGCGCCTGATGCCGGTCGAAATCAGTCTGGCGCCGGATCAGGTCGGGTTCGATCTGGGCTGCAATGAAGAGGACGATCTGAGCAGCCTGCCGCTGCTGGAGGTGCATGGCCGGCCGCTGAGCTTTGGCCAGGTCCTGGTCAAGGCGGCGGTCGATCGCAGCCTGGCGATGCTTGCGCTGGTTGCCGGTGCTCCGGTGTTTCTGGCTATCGCCCTGGCGATCAAGCTCGACTCGCGAGGCCCCGTATTCTTCCGGCAGAACCGCCATGGCTTCGGCGATCGGGTGATCGGCGTCTATAAGTTTCGTACGATGACCGCCGCCGCGGCCGAGCCGAACGGCGAGTCGCAATCGCGGCCGAACGATCCGCGCGTCACCCGGGTCGGCAAGTTTCTGCGCTGCTGGAGCCTCGATGAGTTGCCGCAGGTGCTCAATGTCCTGCGTGGCGAGATGTCGCTGGTCGGGCCGCGGCCCCATGCCATCAGCATGCAGGTCGAAGAGCGCCCCAACCGCGATATCGTGCCCGATTATGCGATGCGCCATCACGTCAAGCCCGGCATTACCGGATGGGCCCAGATCAATGGCTATCATGGCCCGGTCTCGACCGAGGAAGCCCTGCGCGCCCGCGTTCGCTATGACATCGAGTACATCAACAACTGGTCGCTGTGGTTCGATTTCCAGATCATGCTGCTGACCCTCAAGACCGTCTTGGGGCAGCGCCACGCGTACTGATCCTGCCGGCCGGGCCGCCGCGGCGGCCCTCGACACAACAGAGAGGCCGCAGCAAGCGCTTGCGGCCTCTCTGTTTGATCGGTGATAGTTCGCCGAAGGTTTCGACAACTGCCGGTAGTGGCCGATTTAGGGGCCGGGCTGGCGTGGCCGGGGGATTGGGGTGAGGCTCGGTTGGCTGTTCGGGATTGCCCTTCTGGCGATCGCCTCGCTCGGCGGATGCGCCCCGTCCGGGCCCAGCCTGGAGGGGCCAGCGGTGTTTCCAGGCGGCGTTCCGGTGACCGACGAGCACACGCTCGCGCCAAATGACGAGATCGAAGTCCGTTTTCCGTATTATCCCGATCTCAACGATCGCGTTCTGGTCGGGCCGGACGGGCGCCTCTCGCTGCAGATGGTCAACAGCGTCACCGTGGGCGGGCTGACCGTCGGCCAAGCGACCAAATTGCTCAACGAGCGTTACGCCCAGGTCATCAAAGACCCGAACCTGACCGTGACATTGCGGACCTACGCGCCGCAGGAGATTTTTGTCGATGGCTGGGTCAACAATCCCGGGCTGGTCCGAAGCGACGTGCCGCTGACCGTGTCGCGCGCCCTGGCTCAGGCCGGCGGCGTCAAGAGCGGCGCGCATACCGACGATGTGCTGATCCTGCGCCGCTCGTCGGACAACAAGATCTTCTATTACGAGGTTTCGCTCGGCAATTTCGCCGGGGCCGGCGGGCAGGACCCGCTACTCAAATCCTATGACGTCGTGTATGTTCCGCAGACGGTGCTTGGATCGTTGAACGACTTCCTTGTGAATTACGTGCGCAACGTGCCGTTCTACTTCCAGTATACCATCCAATAGCAGCTCCCGGGCGTGGCGTCCGGCGCCAAGCCCACGCGAGGATGACCGCATGGCCGCGAACCCCTATGAGCTGACCACCCGAGAAATCCTCAGCATCCTGTTCAAGGAACGGCTGAAGCTATTTGGCATCTTCGCGATTCTGGCGCTGCTGGTGGTCGGGTGGTCGCTGACCTTGACGCCGTATTATCAGGCGGCGGCCCGCATGCTGGTGAAGAGCGGCCGCGAATTCCAGGTGCGCTCCGACCCCAACCAGCCAGTTGCCGCGGCACCTTCGATGACCAAGCAGGAGGTCGTCAATTCCGAGATTCAGATTCTGACAAGCCGCGACCTGCTCGAGGCGACCATCAACAAGATCGGCGCCGACCGGCTTTACCCCGGCAGCAGCGGATGGTTTGGGTTCCTTGGGTTCAGCTCCAGCTCCGACCAGTCTGCGACGCAGGCGGCGTTGCGCAAGTTCGAGGCTGATTTCAGCGTAAAACCGGTCGAGCTGGCTGACGTTATCGAGATCACCTACCGAAATTCCGATCGCCAGCTAGCGGTTCAGACGCTCGATACACTGATCGATCTCTATCAGAGGAAGCACGCGGAGATGTTCGCCGATCCGCGCTACAAATTCCTCGAACAACAGACACGTCAGTACGAGCAGCAGCTCGACGCGGCGACCCAGAAGGTCACCGATATCAAGAATTCGCAGGGAGTATTCGATGCCGAGGCGCAACGCTCCAAACTGATCGACGACCGTGCCGCAACAAGTACGATTTTGCAGCAATTGCGCAGTCAGGCGGTCGATCTGCACAACCGCATCGATTTCTTGCGCGGCAAGCTGAAATCGACCCCGCAAATGGTAGCCGGTACTGATTCCTCGTCCAATGCCGTCGACGAAGCCGGCGCGCGGTTGCTTGATTTGCAGGTCAAGGCTCAGCAATTGCGCGAACGCTATGTCGGCGACGTCAAGCCGCTGCATGACGCCGAAGCCGAAATCGGCAAGGTGCAGGAGTTTCTGCACGGACCGGCCGCGTCGATGCGCAAGACCTCGTCGCAACGCAACCCGGCCTATGACGACATGGCAGTGGCGCTTAACCGTGCCGAGGCCGACGCGGCGCCCCTCGATCAGCAGATTGCGCTCCGCACGCAGCAGGAGAACACGCTCGAAGAACGCCTGCGCAACCTTGAGAATGGCGCCAAGGCGCTCGACGATGCGCAACGCGAGCAGCGCACGCTGACCGAGCTGGTGCACACCTATCGCACCCAGTACGAAGCGGCACGGATGACCGAGGATCTCGACCGCGGCAACAGTGTCAGCGTCAGTGTTCTGCAGAAGCCGCAAGCCTCGGATCGCCCGGCCGGGCCGCGGCACGTCCCGTTCCTGCTTGGCGGTATCCTGCTCGGCCTGGTCGGCTCCTCGGCCTTGCTGATATACCTTCTGATCTTCCGCGAGACTCTGATTACGGTGGAGAGCGTCGAGAGGATCATCGGCGTGCCGGTGCTCGCCTCGGTGCCGAATTCGCGCCGGCCGGAAAACGACAACCGGTCCGCCGCGGCCTGACCCGTTGGTAGCCGGGCGAGATCTGGCCGGCGATGTATGAGCAGTTCTACGGGCTGAACCGCACCCCCTTCGCGGTCACGCCCGACCCGGCCATGCTGTTCATGAGCCAGGTGCATCGCGAGGCGCTGGCGACGATCATCTACGGGGTCGAGACCCGCAAGGGGTTCATCGTCTGTACCGGTGAGGTGGGCACCGGCAAGAGCACGATCATCCGGGCGTTTTTCGACCAGACGCTCGCCGATGCGGTCAAGCTGATCTACATCTTCACACCGCAAGTCAGTCCGCTCGAGATGGCGCAGTATATCTGCCGCGAGATGGGCATGGAGGAGGCGGAGAGCGTCTTCGCCGCGGTGCCGCGGCTGCAGATGAAGTTGCTGGAGCTGTTCGAGACCGGTAAGACCGTCGTGCTGATGATCGACGAGGCCCAGCTGCTGCCGCCCGAGACACTGGAATTCCTCCGCCTCCTCAGCAATTTCGAGACCGATACCGAAAAGCTGATCCAGATTGTCCTGGTCGGCCAGCCCGAGGTCGATACGATCCTGGCGCGGCGCGACATGCGCCAGGTCAATCAGCGAGTCGCCTTGCGGGCCCGTCTCGCGCCCCTCAGCGTACCGGAGACGTTCGAGTATATCGAGCACCGCATCCGGGTCAGCGGCGCGGTGGAACTGGCGCAGGTCATGTCGCCAAGCGCCGCCTGGCTGATCGCCGAGGCGGCTGGCGGCATCCCGCGCGTCATCAACATCCTCGCCGACAATGCGCTGATTGCCGGGTTCGGCGCCGGGCAGCGGCCGCTGGGAAGTCACCTCGCCAGCGCCACGGTCCGTGAGTTTCTCGCCAAATCGGGTCCGGCTAAACCGGCCACGCCGCAACGTCTCTCAGGGGGGTGGCGGGCCGCGATGCGGTTGCGCGGCGCTCTCGCCCGCGAGCGTGACGAACCCGACGCGTTTGTCCCGACAGCGCCGCCGCCGGCATCGTCCCGCCCCGCCTTCGCGCCTCCCCTTCGGCCGGCGCAAGCGAGACCGCAGACCCCAGTCTGGGCAACGGGGGAGGAACCGGCGTCCGCGATCGCGGCCGCGCCCCCGGCGTATCCGGTTCTGCCGGCATCAGCACCGACGCACCGCGGTCCCCCGAAAATGGCGATAGCCGTCGGCGCACCGATCTCGGCCGACGATGTCCCGATCGTCGTGCCGGTATTCGAGCCGGTCTTTGACACCGGGGGACGAGGTCCGTCCGAGCCGGTCTGGTACGGTTTCCAGGCGCCAGCGGCCCTGGCGCCTGTCGTGATGATGCCAGTACAGCGAACGCCGCCACCGATCGAGGCGGACCCGAATGAAGAGGCTTCCTGGCCACCGCCCGATCACACCCTGGCACCGCCGTCGTCGCGCGTTATCGCCGCGGAGGAAACACCTGCAGCGCCGATCCGCTCGCGGCTGCCACCGCGACGCCCGTGAGGCGTTAACCAATCCTCGACCATTTTATCGACTTAATAGGTACTCGCATTTATGCTGCGGCACGGCGGTGGTGCCGGCCCTGATCGGTAATGATTGCGGCCCCGGTGAGCAGCCACGGGCCGGTCACGGAAGGCGGTGGTAGGTTGAGCAGCGTCTACGATGCCTTGCAACGCGCAAGGCGGGCTGGCGGCGGTGTTGGTCCTGCTCGCCAGCCGGCAACGCGTGGGCTCGATGCTGCTCCGCAGCCATTGGCCCAGAGCCGCGCTGCCGTGGGAGTGCCGCCGGCAGAACCGGCCAGCTCGATGGCGACGCCACTTGCGCCGCTCCTCGCCTCGATACGGCCGCTGCTCGACAGCAACAATGGCACAGTGTTGCAGATCGTCTCCGCGACAGCGGGTGAAGGTGCCTCTACGATCGCCCGTGAATTCGCCATGCTGGCCGCCACCAGCGGCCATCGCCGCACCTTATTGATCGACGCCGATCGACGGCAGCCCCAGAGTGCCCGCGCCTTTGGCCGCGAGAGTGCCCCGGGCCTCGTCGAATTTCTGTGGAGCGGCGCCAACGATTTCGACTCGCTGCAGCAGGTCCCCGGCACGCTCCTGACCGTCGCACGGTTGATTGGCGAGCGCGGTCCGGCAGCAATCGATTCCGATACGCTGCGTGAGGCATACCGGCGGGTGCGCGAACAGTTCGAGCTGGTGATTATCGATTGCCCGCCGGTCGGCGATCAGGCCTATTCACGGCTCCTCCCCGAAGCGACCGACGGCGTCATCCTGGTCGTGCAGGCCGAGAAGACACGCCCCGCCGTCATTGCCCGCGCCAAAGATCTGGTGCAACAGGCCGGTGGCCAGGTGCTGGGCGCTGTTCTGAACCGACGCACCAACTATATTCCGGATTTCCTCTACAAACTGCTGTAGCGGCGAGACGCCGTTTTAGCCCGTGCCCCGCAGGCGGGTCCGTCCGCCGCATGCGCGGCGCCGCCCATACCAAAGGCGAATTGCCCCGTCGCCAGGTTTCCGCGAGATTTATTTTTTTATGGCGGGGATGTTTAGCTACGAATTCGCATATCGGCGCACTTTCTGCGCCACAGCAAGTCTCTATCAGCACGCCGACTGCCCTGACCGTGGAACGCCTCGCCGGTCCGTCCGAGATCGACCGCATCGCTGGTGAGTGGTGTCGGCTCGAGGCGAGCCTGACCCCGCGCCTCCCATTTGCGACGCCTCTTTGGAACAAGCTGTGGTGGCGCCATCTGCGGGCCCGCAGCTGGCTGGTGCGCGACGAGTTTCTGGTCCATGCGGTGCGCGATGCGTCCGGCCGGCTGATCGCCGTGGCTCCGTTGATGATGACGCATCGGCCGGCCGGCGGTCTGCTGCGCGTGCGAGAATTGCGATTTTTTGGTGCCGACCCCAACATCACAGAAATTCGCGGCCTGATCTGCCGCGCCGAGCATCAGCCTTTTGTGGCGCGCGCGCTGGCCGAACTCGGTGGCGCCTTTGGATATGACTGGTTTCATTGGGATGGGCTGTCGAGTGCAGCGCTCGACGAGCTGCGCGGAGCGACGCGCATGGTCGATGAGGGCCAGGGTTCGGCTTTCGTCCTCGATCTGCCGTCGAGCTGGGCCGCTTTCCGCGAGACGTTGCCGCGGAACATCAAGGAAGCATTGCGCAAGGGCCACAACTCGCTGCAGCGTAGCGGCCATCGATACCGTCTGCGTGTCATTGACGGGAGTGGCGGGCTTGACGATGCGTTGACCCGGTTTTTCGCAATGCACGCGGCGCGCGCCAACGCCGCCGTCGCGGTGCGGCATCGCGATGTTTTTGCTGACCCGGCCGCCCGTCGCTTTATCACGGAATATGCGCGCCATATGGCGGCTCTCAACCAATTGCGGCTGTTCGAGCTGGAGATCGATGGTGTCTCCCGGGCCGCGCGGCTCGGGTTTCTGTTCGATGATGAGTTGTATCTGTACTATTCGGGCTATGAGCCGGAGTGGGGGCGGTTTAGCGTGATGACCACGGCCTTGGCCGAAATCATCAAATGGGCGATCGACCGCAATCTGCGCCTCGTCAACCTGTCGACCGGCAGCGATGTTTCGAAAACCCGCTGGCGGCCCCGTGAGGTCGTCTATCGTGACGCCATCCAGCTTGCATCGACGTGGCGCGGGCGGGCCGCGTTTCATGGCTTCGACGCAATGCGTCATGCCGTCCGGCAAACCGACCTGATCGGCCAAGTGCGCCGTCTTGCGCGAGCCCGCGCGCCAGGCTGAGTTCCGGACGCGCCAGCGGCCCATCGGGCTTATATACTCGTCCCTCTGCCCCTGCCCACGAGGTTCCCTGCTTGCTGACCCGTCGCGATCTGGCGTTCGCCGCTGCCGCCTTCTGTGCACCGCATTCGGGCCACGCGGCCATTCCGGGATTGCGCCAGCTCGCGGAGGCGCGGGGCCTGCTGTTCGGCAGCATGGTGCGCGGTGACGTACTCGGCAAAGACCGCGCCTACGGCGACATGATGGCGCGCGAGTGCGACCTGTTTGTGAGCCGCGAGGTTCATTTCGATTATCTGGAACCGCGCCGCGGCAGTTTCGACCTTGCCGCCGTGGACGGAGAAATCGCCTGGGCGACAGCGCATCAGATGCGATTTCACGGCGCCTGCCTCGTTTGGGGTGAGCACGTGCCTGGATGGTTTCGCGACCTCGCCGGCGGCGCCGACGCGGCGCGCGCGATGACCGATCACATCACCAAAGTCTGCCAGCATTTTGCCGGCAAGGTGCAGTCGTGGGATGTCGTCAATGAGGGGCTGAAACTCGAAGACGGGCAGACGGGCGGGTTGCGCCGCACGGTGTTCCTGGACAAGGTCGGGCCGGATTACATCGATCTTGCCTTTCGTGCGGCGCGCGAGGCGGACCCCAAGGCGCGGCTTGACCTCAACGATTTCGGGCTGGAACTCGATCTGTCGTGGCACGAAGACAAGCGGCGCGCTCTGCTCGCCTTGCTCGACGGCTTGAAAAAGCGCGGCACGCCGATCGATGCGATCGGCTTACAGAGCCACCTTTCGACCCGCTCGTTCGGGCATTTCAATGAGCGCGTCTTCTCCGATTTTCTGCGCGAACTGGCAAGCCGCGGGTTCGATATCTATCTCACCGAGCTCGATGTCTATGATCGCGACGCCCCCGCCGATGTCAAACAGCGCGATCCCCAGATTGCCGACATTTATCGCCGTTATCTCAGCGTCGCATTGGCCAACAAGGCGGTGAAGCTGGTCGTGTCCTGGGGGCTGACGGATCGCGACAATTGGGTGACGAGCGCGCAGAACGACGAGCGGCGTTCCGATGGGCAGCTATCGCGGCCCTTGCCCTACGACACCGCTTACCTGCCAAAGCCCGCCTATGTCGCGGTCGCGGAGGCGCTCAACGCGGCGCCGCCGCGGTAGCTCGCGC
Source organism: Alphaproteobacteria bacterium (assembly GCA_019240125.1). GTDB lineage: Bacteria > Pseudomonadota > Alphaproteobacteria > ATCC43930 > CGMCC-115725 > DATARH01. The sequence goes on along the minus strand of JAFAYW010000109.1, from coordinate 9,761 downwards.
GGTCAATGGCCCGGGCAACGAGCCCGGCAACGCCCCTGGCCGCACCCCCGGCAGGGGCTGGGTGGCGCTGAGAACACGTGCGGCAACCCCAGCTCTGCCGAGCGCGGCGCGCCTCTCCATCGCCTCGCGGCCGAGATAGACAAAACCGATCGTGAATAAACTCCAATACAGTGAGTCCGCCTTGAGGAATTCGAACTCAGTCAGATTCTCGAAAAAAACGGCGGCGAATATCGCCAGGCAAAACCCGACATGCGTTGCCGACGGCCAGGCCAGCACCCGGATGCCCCGCCAGGCGGCGATGACCCATAACACGGTGATCGCGATCATGCCGATGATGCCCAGCGCCAGCCCGATCTCGAGCAATCCGTTATGCGCATGCGGCACGATCCAGTAGACCTTCTCCCACATGGTCCGCGCCTCAAGCGTGTCGTGCCGCCAGAATGCGCCATAGCCAAAGCCAAGCCATGGGCGGTGCGCGATATCGTCGGACGACATCTGCCAGATCTCGGCACGGCCAGTGAGCGTGGCGTCGCGATTGAGCAGGAGCAGCACCTCCTGCCAGCCAAGTCCCAGCAGACCCAGACCGGCGAATCCGATCACCGTCAAGGCGAAGCCGGCAGTGAACCCGAACGCGTTGCGCAGGCGGAATGCGGCCGTGACAACCGCCGCATAAGCGCCGACGATGATCAGGATCAGGGCCGTCGCCGACACCGAGATAAACACCAGCGCCATATTGGCCGGCAGCAGCAAGCCCGAGATCAGCCGCGAGCCATAGCCGCGCCAGAACGCATAAGCCGCGATCACGATACCCATCGCCGAGATGCCGCCCAGCGTGTTCTTGGCGGTAAAGGCGCCGCGGATCGCATTCGGATAGTCGATGCTGCCGCCATAGGCGAGGCCGGGCGCCACCGCTATCACCACGAACGATACGACAGCACCGCACGCGCTGACCTTGACCAGGATCGATACCAGCTGCGGCATCTCGAAGCGGGCAGCGAGGTACATTGCGAACAGGGTCATCACGGCCAATGTGCCGGCGCGGCGCAAGACAAGCTCCGGCGCATCCGACCAGAAGGCGCTGAGAAAGGCGAGCGCCAGGATCATCAGGATCGGCCAGCTACAGCGCATCGCCAGCAGCATCTGGCGGCGGCGGAATACACCAGCCAGCAGCAATACGCCGAGGAACATTGTATGCGCGATCAGGCCCGCCGGATCAGACGCGTCGAGTGCCGGTGCGGTCTGCGAGAAGTAGGGGGTTGGCGGCCACAGGATCCCGGCGCAGATCCACAGGTAGACAAAAGCGACGACGATCTCGAGGCGGGTGGCGATGAATTTCATGAGTCACTCTGCGTCACGCCAAACTTATTGCCATCGCACCGGCATGGCGGCCCGTAAGTCGTGCCACGTTCCCGGCAAGAAAACCTTAAGCCTGCCGCGTATATCTTAGCGCGGATCATGGCCGCGGGATGGCCATGGAGAGCCGGTGCCCAATCTGAGGAGATGATGTGACCCTGGCGCAGCGCATCGGCAATTACTCTTCGCCCACCTCGCTCGGCTCGCGTCTGCGGCGACGTCGTATCGGTCCGCTGCTTGACATGGTCGCCGCCGTGTCTGGCCGTAAAGGAAGCTGTTCGATCCTCGATGTCGGCGGCACCCGCAAATACTGGACGATCGTCCCGACAGACTTTCTCCTCGAACATCGGGTTACGGTGCTGATCGCCAATATCGGCGATACGGGTGTGTCGAGCGCCGGCGATCCGGAGGGGGTCTTCCGCTATGCCCAGGCCGATGCCTGCGCCCTACCCTATGACGACCGGTCCTTCGACATAGCGCACAGCAACTCGGTCATCGAGCATGTCGGGCCGTGGGAGCAGCAGGCCAATTTCGCCCGCGAGATCGACCGGGTGGCCGGCGCCTATTTCGTCCAGACACCAAATTTCTGGTTCCCGTGGGAGCCGCATTTTGGAACGCTGGGTTTCCAGTTCATGCCGGTACCGGTGCGCGTGCGCATGCTGATGAAGCGGCAACGCGGCTTTCGCGCGCAGATGCGCAACGTCGATGACGCGATACGGAGCGTCGAGAGCTGTCAATTGCTCGATGAGCGGCGCTTCCGCGCGCTGTTCCCCGAAGCCGAGATGTTGCACGAGAAATTCGCCGGCCTGACCAAATCGCTGATCGCTATTCGGCGGCCGCCTCACCGGTAGCAGCCGGACGCTCCAGCCGCGCCATCACATCGCGTACCGTCAGGATCGGCGAGCGTTCGGCCGCATAGGCGACGATGCTTTCGAACTGGTGCGGTGTGCAGCCATATTCCGACGGCGTCTCCGACACGTCGTGGGTGTAGAAGATCAGCCAGCCGCCCGCCGCCTTGCTACGATCGATCAACCGGCGCAACGCGGCTTCCTTGAAGATCGGCGCGTAGATGCGGGTGCCGCGCAGATCGGCGAAATCGGCGGTGCCGGCATTCGCCCCGCCGGTGGTGCCGCGACAGGAAGCGTAATGCGTTGCCAGCCGGCGCTTGCCCGCCAGTAGATAGCGCCCGTAAGGATAGGCGAAGCTGACCGGCTCGTAGCCGCCGAGCAATTCACGGAACGCGTCGCTGTTGCGCCGCAGATCGTCCTCGATTCGCTCCAGCGGGGCGCGGCTGTAATCAAGATGATCGTGGCCGTGGCAGGCGAGTTCGTGGCCGCGATCGTGGGTCTCGCAAATCTCTTCCGGCGTGGCGATCGGGCCGACATTGCTGTCGCCGCCGGCCAGCCCCAATGCCGTGTAATAGGTGCCGCGCGCCTGATATTTTTCGAGAATGGTACCTCCGGTCAGCAAGGCATTACTGGGGAAATCGTCAAAGCTGAACGAGACCACCCCGCCCGCAAGGCTGACGCGCCGCGGCCGCACCCGCAATAGCGGGCCAAGCCGGCGGGCGATGTGGCTGGCGATTGACCCGTTCATTCGTAACTCTATCTCCCTATGCGACGGGCTCAGCCGCTCCCGCATGCCGATCTACATGACCTTTTATTCTTAAGATTTTAACCACTGCCTAATATCGTGCTCCGTCGCCATGGTCGATATCTGCATCGTCATCCCCACTTATCGGCGCCCGGCTCTTTTGGCGCGGACGTTGGCCAGCTGTCTGGCACAGCAAGGTGTCGCCATGCCCTTCGAGGTCATCGTGGTCGATAACGATGCCGCGGGTTCCGCGCGTCCGACTGTCGAAGCGGCGGCGGCGCGCGGAATCGTGCCGGTGCGTTATGTTGGTGAAAGCCGGCCCGGCATCTCGCATGCCCGCAACACCGGGATCGTCAACGCCGCCGGCCGCTATGTCGTGTTCATCGATGATGACGAAGAGGCCGAGCCGGGCTGGCTCGCCGCTTTTCTCGACACCGCGCAGCGCTTTTCCGCCGATGTCGTGATCGGTCCCGTCCTGCCGCGCTTTCCTCCCGACGCCGGAGAGGCCGACGCGTATCGTCGCAAGGTCTACACCCGCGACGCCTGCTTGCCGACCGGCACGGTGTTGCCGCGCTGGAGCGGTATCGGCAACACGTTGCTCGACAAAGCGCGCTGCTTTGGCGACACGGCCGAACCGTTCGACCCGCGGCTCGGTCTGTCGGGCGGCGAGGATGCGTTGTTTCTGCGCGGTTTGATGCGCCGCGGCTGCCGCGTAGTGTGGTGCGCCGAGGCGATCGCCTGGGAGGCGATCCCGCCCGACCGGCTCGACACCCGCTATCTTTTGCGTCGCGCCTTCCGCGGCGCCCAGACCACCACCTTTGTCTGTACCGCGATCCGCCCGCGCGAATTGAAGCAGGCGGCGTTGTGGATGGCGATCGGCTGTGCCCAGGCCGCCCTATACGGCCCAGCCGCATTGCTGCTGCGCGCCATCAAGCACGAGCGCTGGCTGACCATCGCCGACAAGGCGGTCGGCGGGCTGGGCAAGGTGTTCTGGCACCCCAAAATGCACCTGCGCATGTACCGATAAGGGCGCCCCACAGATATGACGATACATATGCTGGTCCCTGCCAACGATACCGCCCGCCTTGTCGACATCGTGCCCGCCGAGATCACGATCATCATCCCGACCTATAAGCGGCCGGACATGGTGACGAAATCGATCGCCAGCTGCCTCGCGCAGACCGGCGTCACGGTGCCGTACGAGATACTAGTGGTCGACAATGACCCCGCCGAGTCCGGCCGCGACGCGGTCGAGGCGATGGGGGAAAGCGCGGCCGTGCCGATCCGCTACGTCGCGGACCCGCGCCCGGGCATCTCGCACGTTCGCAACACCGGCATCGCCGAGTCGCGCGCCCGTTACATCGCCTGGCTCGACGATGACGAGGAGGCCGAGCCCGGTTGGCTCGCGGCCTTTCTGAAGACGATGGCGGAAACCGGCGCCGATGTGGTGTGCGGCCCGTGTTACCCGCGTCTTCCCGAGGCCGCCGCCTATGCACGCCGCGTCTATACCCGCGATGCGCGAGTGCCGACCGGCACGCGGCTGTGGAATTGGAGCAAGCTCAACGGCCTGTTCGACCGGCAGCGTTGCTTTGCCGACAACCCGGCGCCGTTCGACCTGTTTCTCGGGCTGGCTGGCGGCGGTGATACGCTGTTTTACCGCGGCCTGATCCGCTCTGGCCGCAAGATCGTCTGGAGCACTGAAGCGACGATCTGGGAGACGATCCCGGCCGATCGCGTCGAACCGCGATACGTCTTCAAGCGACGCTTTCATCAGGGTCAGATCACCACGCTGGTCCGCATGGCAGTGAAGCCGGCGCAACCGGCGCAGGCGGCATTGTGGATGGCGATTGGCGCGGGCCAGGTGCTGGTCTATGGACCACTGGCGCTGGCGCTGTGGCCGTTCAAAAACGAGCGGTGGCTGGCGGCGATGGGGCAGACCGTCGGCGGGCTTGGCAAGGTGCTGTGGCACCCCAAGCTGCATGTCCGGCTTTACCGCTGATCCTGGTAGTCGCGATCGCGAGTGCGCCCGCCAAAGAACGGCAAGCGGGCCAGCAGACGCGACCACCATGGCGGGCGGCGGCCAGGCAATTCGAGCACCGGTGAGTCGCCTGGCGACAGATTGCGCGGCGGAATGCCAGCGATCGCATCCAGCAAGCCCGTGGCACCGAGCGCACCCGCCGATTTGCCGCGCCACGTCACCAGATATCGCAACAAGGCTGTCTGGCTGGGTGTCGGCTCGATAAAACGGCCGGCGGCGCGCAACGGGCTGTTGTAGACCATGCGGGCTTGCAGTGCGGTGCCGATCTCGACTCCGTCTACTGACAGGCCGAAAACCACCGGGATCACCGACCCCGCCGGACGCGGCGGCGCGCCGCTGATCGCAAAGCCATCAATCGACAGGTCGATCAGATCGGCGGCGGCGCCATCCATCTCGAAATCGAGCTGCACGGCGACGCGCCGGAACATACGCCGGTTGCGCGAAATCTCCGCCGCGTCGCGGGGCGCATCTGGCAGCTCGTGCGAGGATGCCGGGTGCCGTGCCGCCACCGGAGCCGGGCCCGGTTCAACCATTGCCGGGAATGATGCCGCGACCGTGGCGGCATCTCCAGGAGAGGCGGCGGGTTCGGTCGTGAGATGCCGGGGCTGAGCATCCGCCGGCGCCGGTTCCGCCATAACGGGTCGCGCCGGCGATTGCGGAGCACCGAGGGGACGGGGCGCGCGCGCCGGTTCATTGGTCGGTTGGGTCTGCGACGGCTCGGCCGCCTGACGCCCGCTCGCGGGAATTGGTTCCGCTGGCATCGGCGCCGCTGGCGGGACGATCGTGACGGGCTCCGATGCCGGCTCGGCAGGGAAAGCCTCGGCTTTCGCAGCGCGGATCACCCCCTCAAGCCGCTCGGCCGAGGGTGGCGGCGGGACCTCCTCTGATGCTGCGTCAACCGGGGCAACGGCAAGCTCTTTCGCCCTCGCGTCTTCCGCGGCGTGCAACAGTGCGTCGGCCACCGTCTCGAGCGAGGGCACGACGAGAGCGTCGTCCGGCACCTTCGGTGGCACCATTACGTCGGGCGCTGGCGGCGTCAGCTCGCCTGCCACCGGACCCCGCGGCGTATGCGCCATCGCAGTCGGCTCTGTCGCCGCAGGTCCGCTTATGGCGATGTCCGCCGCTCGCGATTGGCCGCGATGGTGCGGCGGCTCGGGCTCTTTTAAGCTCGCCGTGGTCCCAGGGGCGGGGATCGGGTCGGGCGTCTCGGCAAAGCCGACCGTCTCACTCTCGGTGTCAGCCTCGGTGTCAGCCGAACTGGCGCGGCCTGGCGTGGGCGAGGATGCGCTCGCCGGACGCGGCACGCCTGGTCCATGTCCCCAGCCAAAGACGCTGTGCGGCACCGCCAACGTCAGTACAGGCTGCCCCACCCAGTCGGGCACCCGCCATCTCTGGGCCGCTGGCGTGGGCGCGTTCCGAGGCGCAGATCGCGGGGGCGCGGCTGGCGCAGCTGTCGCGAGTTGCGCCCGTGGCGGCGGCGCGGCGGGTTCCATCACAGTGGCAGCCGGCTGAGGTGCCGGTCTCGTTTCTGGCGCTGGTGCGGGCATCGGCTTGGCTATTTGCTGCGGCGCTGCGACCGGCGGTTGCGCTGCCTGCGGCGCGATCGGCGCATCAGCGATGCCGAACGGGGCCGATTGCTCGAGCGGGGGCGTCGTCGCTGCTAGCGCTGTCGGCGTCGCCCATCCTTCGGTTGCCGGATGGGGGGGCGGCCGGCGAGCAGCGGTCTGCGCGCGGGGCGGGGCGGGCGGTACCGCGCTTGCGACTGGCGTAACCGTGGTTTCGCTGGAGGGCGCCGGCGGTGTCGCAGGAAACGTGATCAGCGCCGCCGCCGCATCAGCGGCAGGCTCGATCAAGGCTGGAGCTGGCGGGACCTCGACGGCCGGGGGAGCCGGGGCAGTCGGGGTAGCTTCTGCACGGACGGGTGGTGCCTCAGAGGCCGTCGCCGGTCTGGGGGGCTGCGGCGGTAATGGGCTTGGCTGTGGCGGTGCCGGTACCGGCAGGGGCGGTGGTGATGGTGCCGCTGCGAGTGGGAGCGACTCGGGAACGGTTTGTGTCTCCACTGCCGGAATGGATGGCAGTTGCGGTTCTCGCCGGATCACGGTTCCCGACGACGGCGGGCTCGCGCTCGCGCGGGCGAGGAGTCCGGCGGCGAGCGATGGCCGTGGCGGCACGATCGGAGGCGATGGCGGGGTTGCCGGCGGCTGAGGTGGCGGTATATCGGGGGAGGCCGCCGGCGGTGAGGCGGCCCGTAGAGAAGGCGGCGGCTCCGGCAGCGCGGAAGGCGGCGAAACTTCCGGCGCCGCCTGTTCCGCGCTGCTCGGTACCGGGCTCGCGTGCGCGGCCGGCGGTTCGGGGGCGGGGGCCGGCGCCGTATCGGTCGAGAGGCGGCGGAACACCGCGCCGAGCGGCGTGTGCGTCTCGCTCGGCCGTCTGGGCGGCGCGCTGGCTCTCTCGTTCGAGATCACGATGGCTTGGCTCGGTGGTTTCCCGGTGCGGCCCACGCCCGCACTAGCACCGGGCGAAACCACGGCCATCATAACGGATCGCGTTTATGGCGTCAGGACCGTTTCGCCGGCTCGTTGTGCCGGATTGTACCGTCGCCCCTGAAACGCGCCGGCAACGGCGTGTTATGGTGACGGAGACCACCAGCCAGACGCGACAGATGCGATGAGCCCGCCATCCCACCTCCTGGCGATCGACCAGGGAACGACCAGCACCCGCGCAATCCTGTTCGATGCGGTGGGTATGGTGCACCACGTCGCCCGCCGCGAGTTGCGGCAATATTATCCGCAACCGGGATGGGTCGAGCATGACCCCGAAGAAATTTGGGATGCCGTGGTCGCGACCTGCCGCGAGGCAATCGGCGCGGCTCAGAGCAGGCCGGTTGCCGCCATCGGCATCACCAATCAGCGTGAAACCACCGTGCTGTGGGAGCGCTCGACCGGGCGCCCAGTGCGCTCCGCGATCGTCTGGCAGGATCGTCGAACGGTGCCGCAATGCGCGGCGTGGCGGCGCGACGGGCTGACGGAGCTCGTCGCCAGCCGCACCGGCCTCGTCATCGATCCGTATTTTTCCGCGTCGAAGATCGCCTGGCTGCTCGACAATACCGATGGATTGCGGACCCGCGCCGAGCGCGGCGAGATCGCGTTTGGCACGATCGACAGCTTTCTGCTCTGGCGGCTCAGCGGCGGCGCGCTGCATGTCACCGACGTCACGAACGCGGCCCGCACGATGCTGTTCGATCTGCGCCGCCTTGCCTGGGACGATGATCTGCTCGCCGCTTGCCGCATCCCGCGCGCGTTGCTGCCCGAGGTGCGCGATACCGACGGCGATTTCGGCACGGTCGCGACGGGGATCCTTGGCGATGCGATCCCGGTCGCAGGGGTGGCCGGGGATCAGCAGGCGGCGACGATCGGGCAGGCCTGTTTCCGCCCGGGAATGATCAAATCAACCTATGGCACCGGCGCCTTTGCGCTGCTGCATACCGGCGCCGAGCCGGCGGCGTCGCGGCATCGGCTATTGAGCACGATCGCCTACCGATTGCGCGGCGAGACCGCCTATGCGTTGGAGGGCAGCATCTTCATTGCCGGCGCGGCGGTGCAGTGGCTGCGCGACCGGTTGCACGCGGTCGAGGCGGCATCCGAGACGCAGGGGCTCGCCGAGCGTGCCGATCCGCGCCAGCGCGTCTATTTCGTGCCGGCCTTTGCCGGGCTCGGCGCGCCGTACTGGGAACCGGAGACACGTGGTGCATTGACCGGGCTCACCGCCGAGTGCGGTCTGCCGGAGATCGCCCGCGCCACATTGGAGGCGATCGGGTTTCAGACGCGCGACCTGATCGCCGCAATGACCGCCGATGGCGGCGTGGCTATCGAACGGCTGCGGGTCGATGGCGGCCTTGCCGCGAACGATTGGGCGATGCAGTTCCTCGCCGACATCCTGCCGGCGCAGGTCGAGCGACCCGCCAAGCTGGAGACCACCGCCTGGGGTGCCGCTTATGTCGCCGGGCTGGCGCGCGGGCTGTGCCCGGAGCCCGAGGCGATGATGGCGGGCTGGAACGGCGAACGGGTGTTCAGGCCCGCGATGCCGGCGGCAGAACGCGACGAGCGCTACGCCGGCTGGCAACGCGCCGTCGCCGGCGTGCTCGCCGCGGCGACATCGTGAGTGTGCCGGTGAGCGCATGGGGGAGTCTTTTCGCCAACCTGCCCGATGCGCGGGATGGCGAGGTGATCGAGGCGTTGCCCGCCACGCCACCGGTGCGCATCGAGCGCATCGTCTCGTTGGGTCAGGCGAGCCCGCCCGGCTTCTGGTATGACCAGGATGAAGCCGAATGGGTCGTGGTCATCGCGGGCGCCGCCCGACTGCGCTTCGAGGATGAAACTGCCTCCCGCCAACTCGGCCCGGGCGACTGGCTGCATATACCGCCGCATCGCCGCCACCGGGTCGAGTGGACCGACCCGGCCAGCCCCACCATCTGGCTGGCGGTGTTCTACGCGTCGAAGCCGTAGAGAGCGGCCACATTGCCGCGGGTGATCTTGACGCAATCGTCTTCGCTGGCGCCGGCGAAATCGCGCGCCACAATCGCCTGCGAGTGCGGCCAGGACGAAGCCTGGTGTGGGTAATCGGACGACCACATCAGTCGGTCCACCCCGATAAACTGCCGGTTCGACACGCCGACAAAATCATCGATGTAGGTGCACCAGATCTGCCGCGCGAAATACTCGCTGGGCGTCAACGCGAGCTTGAAGCCGGCGGCAAACCGGTTGCGCTCCAGCGCCCG
>JAFAYW010000090.1 GCA_019240125.1 Alphaproteobacteria bacterium | reverse complement strand
CAGCGCTTCCGGCCCGCGAATGTCTCGCGGGGTCTCGAAGTCGCGCGCCGCGCCACGCGCCGCCCGCTGCCCCTGCGGAAAGCCGCTGCGATCGCGATAGTCGGCGCGTGCCGTCTTGCGTCCGCCTTTTTCCGAGTTGAGGCAGGAGGCGCAGAACAGATCGATCGCGGTGACGGCGAGTAGTGCGCCGAGTGCCAAGGTCTTTTTTCCCTCAGCCCCGTGGCGCCCGGGCGGCGCCATTGCGACTGTCGCGATGTCGAGCGCGTCGCCCGCCACCCGCGCCCAGATCCACGGGGTCGCATCGTGCGTCGTCAGGATAGCGACGCCGGTCGCGATCTCGCGCACGCCGTAGCCGCGTACGAGCGCGTCGGGGGTTTCGATGCCGGCGGCCCGGCGGATCGCCTGCGGCATCGCCAACTCGGCAAGGCCCAGCGCGATCGAGAAATATCCCAGCCCGGCTGCCATTTCGTCGTGCATCGAGCGGGACCGCCCCGGCAGGGCGGTTTTCGGTACCAGGCTGCTCATGCTGAAGCTCCATTCGGTAGCAGCATCACTTTGATGCACCCGTCCTGCTTGTCGCGGAACGTCTTGTACATCTCCGGCCCCTTTTCGAGCGGGACCCGGTGCGTAATGACAAAGGACGGATCGATCTGCCCCTCGAGGACCCGGCGCAAGAGATCGTCGGTCCAGCGATTGACGTGGGTCTGCCCGGTGCGCAAGGTCAGCCCCTTGTTCATCAAGGCGCCGAACGGGATCTTGTCGAGCAGCCCGCCATAGACCCCCGGGACCGACAAGGTGCCGGCCGGGCGGCAGACGTAAATCATCTCGCGCAGGACATGCGGCCGGTCGGTCTCCAGCATCATCGCCTGCTTGGCGCGGTCGTACATCGAGTCGATCGTGGCGGTCGCGTGCGCCTCCAGCCCGACCGCATCGATGCATTTCTCGGGTCCCTTGCCGCCGGTCAGCTCATTGAGGCGCTCGACGGTGCTTTCCTCCTCGAAATTGATCGTCACCGCGCCAGCCCCCTCGGCCATCGACAGCCGCTCGGGCAGCCGGTCGATCGCGACCACCTGCTTGGCGCCGAGCAGGACCGCGCTGCGGATAGCCATCTGTCCGACCGGGCCGCAGCCCCATACGGCGACCGTGTCGGTCGGCTGGATGTCGCATTGCACCGCGCCCTGCCAGCCGGTCGGAAAGATGTCGCTGAGGAACAGCAGCTTGTCGTCGGGGATGCCGTCCGGAACCTTGATGTGCGTCGCGTCGGCAAACGGCACGCGCAGGTATTCGGCCTGCCCGCCCTGATACCCGCCGGTCAGGTGGGTGTAGCCGAACAACCCGGCGGTGGTGTGGCCGAACGCGGCATCGCCCAAAGCCTTGTTCCGGTTGGTGCGCTCGCAGACCGAGAACTTGCCGCGCCTGCACTGCTCGCATTCGCCGCAGATGATCGTGAACGGGATCACGACCCGCTCGCCGACCTTGAGTTTGTGCTTCGCGCCGGGGCCGACCTCGACGACTTCGCCCATCGTCTCGTGACCCATGACGTCGCCGTTCTTCATGCCAGGCATGAAGTGATCGAAAAGGTGCAGGTCGGAGCCGCAGATCGCACAGCTCGTGACCTTGATGATCGCATCGCGGTCCTCCTCGATTCGGGGGTCGGGAACACTGTCGCAGCGGATATCCGCTGTGCCATGCCATACCAAGGCTTTCATATTGCTCTCCAAAGAAACCGCGATGCCGTCTTGTGCTGCACAATAATCAGCGTCGGTGCGGCTGGAACCGATGCATCAAAACGCGGTCTTCGGGAAGACGTTCCACTTTAAAATCTGGTTAACGTGGGTTAAGAGAGTGACCTTTTGTTTTGGCTTTGAAACCCGAATAGCCTTCCCTACGCGGGTGCTGTACAATTTTCTTTTTGGTAGCCCGGAAAGGCAGGTCGGTAGCTCCTTGCCAAGGCGGCGCAAGGTGGGGCACTCAGCCCGCGACCGCGGGCAGGATGCCGGCGGGCGGTGGTCCGGGAGGGGCACCGCCGCCGCCGGTAAGCGTACGGGCTGTGGCGGCGTTTCTATTTGCGGTTTTCGCCTACGCGCTGGCGGCGCACCTCCAAGTCATGGACCGCTGGATGGAGCGGCCGTATCTGCTGGTGTTTCCGATCATCGGCGCCGCCGGAGCCGGGGGCCTTGGGTACAGCGTCAGTACCGGCGCGACCGGGTCCCGTTCAGGATGGTCGCGCTGACCTTTGTCGCGGCCTTCGGGACGCTCGCGATCTCGTTCTGGCCTACCCGATCCCGTTCTCGATCACGATCGACGAGGCGGCGGCGCCGCATTCGAGTCTCGCCTTCATGTTCTGGGGTGAAGGCGTGTTCGTCTTCCCACTGATGCTGAAATACGCGGCCGTCAATTACACTGTCTTCCGGGGCAAGATTCGATCTTTGGACGAACACTATTAAATCGGCGGAATTAACCAGCAATGCCCGTTTTCAGCTGACCCCGGCATTACCGCTTCCTCCGGTGTATGTTCGCTAACCGCAGTCCTGGCCGCGGAATCGGTTTTCCTGCCCCTTTCCCGTTACGTGACGCTGCCCGTCGAATCTCGGAAGTTAAACCGGACGTTCGCGGCCGCCTCGGGATGCTTCAGATCATCGCGCTG
>JAFAYW010000364.1 GCA_019240125.1 Alphaproteobacteria bacterium | reverse complement strand
CGCTTGCGATCGGCATCTGATTGAGTGGAGGCTGAGTTGGTAGGAACCCAATACGAGTTCTTCCTGCTGCCCGGGCAGACGCTCAACCCCGTTTTCACCACCAACGGAAGCAATCCTCCGGCGGCCATTTCCGGTGATTTCAACCTTGAGATCATCACCAATCCGTCGGGCAGTTCGTTCAACCTGCCCAGCGGATACCAGGGGCTGGCGACATTTCCCGGCGGCACGGGACAACAGCTCAGCCTGATCGTCGGCAACATCAATGTCGTCGATTTCGCCAATAGCGACATCATCAACGCCGGTCCCGGGCAGGACACAATCGGCGGCGGTTTCGGCGACACGCTCAACGGCGGCAGCGGAACCCAGCTGCTCGTCGGGACCATCGCCGATGAGTCGATTGTCGGCGGCAGCGCGGGAAACGAAACGATCTTTGGCGGTTTTGGCGACACGATCAGCGGCGGCGGCAGCGCCAACGAGACGATCGGCGGCGCTCAAGGAGACACAATCACCGCGGGGAACGGTGTCGAGTTCATCGACGCGTCCGCTGGATTTCAGTCGATCAATGGCGGGGCGGCGGCCGACGAGACCATCTGGGGCGGCGCCGGCGACACGATCAATGGTGGCAGCGGCAACAGCGTCGTCATCGGCGGCGCCGCAGGCGATGTGATCATCGGCGGTGGCGGCACGACCTTTATCGACGGCTCCCGCGGCAATCAGAGCATCACCGGCGGTTTTTCCGGCAACGAGACGATTTGGGGCGGGGCCGGTGACACGATTTCAAGCGGCGCCGGGGCCAACGTCACCATCGGCGGCTCGCCGCACGACAACATCTCTGGCGGCGGCGGCCTGACCTTTATCGACGGATCGTCCGGCAACCAGACCGTCACTGGCGGCTATGCTGGCAACGAGACTATCTGGGGCGGCACCGGCGACTCGATCAACGGCGGCAACGGCGCCAACGTCACGATCGGCGGCGCGCAATTCGACACGATCACCGGCGGCGTCGGGAACGAATTCGTCGACGGATCGGCCGGCAAGCAATTGATCACGGGCGGGGTCGGTGGCAACGAGACGATCTGGGGCGGTGCCGGCGACACGGTGGTCGGCAGCTCGGGTCCGGCGCTGATCGGCTTTGGTGCAGGACCGGAGTTCTTCAGCGACAGCGGCCCCGGCGGCGGCAACGATACTGTCGGCGCCTTCTCGCAGACCGCCGGTGATCGCATCCTGACAAGTGGCGGGGATTCGCTCAGTACCATCCTGTCGACTCAGACGATATCCGGCGGCAACACGATTCTCAGCTTCGCCAACGGCACTACGCTGACGCTGCTCGGCGTCAGCGGGGTCAATGGCAGCTTCTTCAGCTAGCGAGGGTCGCGAACCCTCGTGATCGGCGAGAGATGCGTCCGGTCTTCCATCTCGTTGATTTAATGGTGCTGCCGGACAGGATTGAACTGTCGACCTCTCCCTTACCAAGGGAGTGCTCTACCACTGAGCTACGGCAGCGGGCCTGGCACGATCATGCCAGCCACCCCTCGAGGGAGTGGCGAAGGCCCGGCACATAGCCCATTCCTGTCCCTTCAGGCAAGCCATTCGGCGCTCAGCCGCCGATATGGTACTTCCCGCCGTGCCGCTGCACCTGCCCATTCTTGGTCAGTGCCGTCAGGGCATTGGATACCGACATCTCGCCGGATTTATTGCCCTTGAGACCCATCCTATCGAGGATTTCGCCGCGGCTTAATCCGTCGCTCTCGCGAATCACCCGAAGGAGATCCTCGCGCTTGCTGCCCCGGCGGGCGGCGCGCGGTGCGCCTGCGCTGCTCATGCGGCCCTGGCGGCTCGACGATCTACCTGACTTGGCAGATTCGTAAGCCTCGATTGCCGTTAGCTCGCGATCAATATTATCCAGTTTCGATTGTAATTCACGCTGCTCGGCAAACACCGCCTCACGCTCCCCGTGAAGCCTTTCACGCTCGCGTGAAATAAAGTCGTTGAAAGTCTCAGCCATCGTCCATCCCGATTCGATACTACACGTTTCTTGTCCTCTTGTTTGACGCTTATTTCAAGAACAAATTAGCCGTCCGTTACTCCGTAGATCCATGGCGATGTATTTATGAACCGCTCGATCAGCTGAGAGCCATTCTCGAAAAGTTGAGTTCCGGCTCTGCAGCAGCCCTGTGGGTAAGGGCTGTGCGATCTCAACATCATCGCATCAGAGCTGCGTTTGATGTTCTCACTGCGTGGCACGAAAGCGCCGCCAGCGCGGGCGAATGTCCCTTACTTTCGAAACGCATCCGGCGGGATCGCGATTTCGCGATAGGGGTTTGCTCGATGCAATGCGAGGGGTAGTCCGAGGCCGCATTTGCCCGTAGCACTTCAGAGCTGGTTTCACGGCAAGTCGAGGATGGTTGCCCCTTCGAGCAAAGTTTGCCATTCGGCGTCACCCGCGCCGCGCGGACCTGGCACGATGGTGTTGAACTCTTCGGATCTACCTCTCCGATGATGACCGCACCGGTGGAACTTGCCGGTCGCAGAGGCGTTTCGGGCCGTTAACCATGATCAACAAACCGCTTGCACGGAGATAGCTAATGGCGCGTTCAGTCGCTCGATTTGGAATTACTGCCTTCGCCCTTGTCGCCCTGGCGGGCTGCTCGCACAATCAGCCGCCACCGCCCGTTGTTGCACCACCGGCACCGCCACCCGCGGCCGAGGCTCCGCCGCCCGCGCCACCGGCACCGGTCAGCGCCGACCAGCAATTCCTCGATCAGGCGGCCTCGGGCGGCATGGCTGAAGTCGAGATGGGCCGCATGGCGGAGCAGCAAACCAAGAACCGGGCAGTGCGTGCCTTTGCGGCTCGGATGGTACGCGATCATAGCGCCGCAAATAACAAGCTGATGGCGCTGGCGAAGCGCGAAAACATGACACCCGGCCCCGGCACGCCTCCTGACACATCATCGCTATCCGGCCAGTCCGGGCCGGATTTCGACAAGGCCTACATCTCCGGGCAGGTGCAGGCGCATCAGGACACGATTGCGGCTTTCGAGGCCGAGGCGAATAACGGCCAAGACGCGGGCTTGAAGAGATTCGCGCGCAGTTCGCTGCCGATGTTGCGCAGCCACCTGCATCAGGCCGAAGCGCTCGCGAAGCGGCTCGGCAGTTAGACCATCGGTTCATTCCGACGAAGCCGTTACTTCGGAGAAGGTAGCGCCGTGCCGGGAACCGTGTTCCGGCGCGGCGCGTTCAGATAACCGCTCGCGCGCATTCGCGATTCTGCAATCCGCGATTCTGCAATCGCCCGAGGCGACCGGCCGGCATCCAGCGCCGACTGGCCGACCAAAATTTCTGACTTAGTGGGTGTCGAAATGGTCTGGCGCGGCTCAACGATCGATCCAAAAAACGATGTCGCCGCCGCGGCGGTGATCGAGGCATTTGATCTGGCGCGTCGCGATGGCGCGCCATCGGTTGAATGCTACCGCGCTGGCGTTGAGGCCTGGCGACGCATTCATCCCGACCAATCGGCCGAATACGCGTCAAAGCAGGCGGTGGCGCTCATCCTCGCGGAAAAGGTCAGTCTGCGCGTCGATGAGTGACCGTGGCCCGGCGGCTGTGAGAGGCGTGTGCGCGGCGATTGTCATGCGGTGATTGTCAGGCGGTGATTGACAGATGGGCAGGACCCCGTTCCGATCCAGCGGATGGTAGATACTCCCAATGTCACCGGTGTCCGGCAAGCCAAGCAGGCCGCCCGCGAAAGGCGGCTGGCGGACGCGCTTCGCCAGAACCTCCGGCGGCGTAAGGAGCAGCGCCGGGATCGTGCCGCCCCCGAGGACCACGATGCGACGCAGGATGATAACGCGATTGAGCCGCCCGGCTCACAGGCCTAATGCTCACTAGCCTAAAGCTCACCGGCCTGAGCTCACTGGCCTGAAGCTAACGCGCGGCTTGGGGTCAGGCCGATTTATGCGATGGCGTGCTATGTCGCTGTCGAAACGCTGCTGGGGGTGAGGTGGCATGGATAGGATATTGATCCGCGGCGGGGTGCCGTTGGCGGGAGAGATCAGAATCAGCGGCGCCAAGAACGCGGCGTTGCCGTTGATGGCGGCGAGCTTGCTGACCTCGGAGCCGCTGGTTCTCAGTAACCTGCCGGACCTCGCCGATATCGCTACAATGACCAATCTGCTGGCGCAGCACGGCGTCCTGATCGAGCATATCGCCGATCCCGCCGGCGAGGCGCCGCGGCAAGCGGCTGAGTTGTCGGCACGGCGTATCACATCAACCACCGCCCCCTATGATCTGGTGCGCAAGATGCGCGCCTCGGTGCTAGTGCTGGGCCCCCTCGTGGCGCGGTGCGGCCGGGGCAGGGTCTCGTTGCCCGGTGGCTGCGCGATTGGCACGCGGCCGGTCGATCTGCATCTAAAGGGTCTGCAGCGGCTCGGCGCCGAGGTCGAGCTCAACGAGGGGTATATCGAGGCCCGCGCCCCAGACGGACTGCGTGGCGCCGAGATCGTGTTTCCCAGCGTCTCGGTCGGTGCTACCGAAAACCTTCTGATGGCGGCATGCCTCGCGCGCGGCGAGACCCAGTTGATCAACGCCGCACGGGAGCCTGAGATCACCGATCTGGCGCATTGCCTGATCGCAATGGGCGCCCGGATCGAGGGGGTCGGCAGCGACCGCCTGGTGGTGCAAGGCGTCGCGGCGTTGCATGGTGCGCATCATCCCGTCATTCCCGATCGCATCGAAACCGGGACCTATATGATGGCGGCAGCGGCGACCGGCGGTGACCTGCGTCTGGTCGGCGCCCGACTGGATCATGTCGAGGCGGTGCGGCGCATTCTGGAAGGCGCCGGTGTCTGCATTTCGGAGTCAGACGACGGAATGACGGTGCGCCGGCGCAATGGAAGGCTGGTTGGCACCGATGTAATGACGGAACCCTATCCCGGCTTTCCAACCGATATGCAGGCGCAGATCATGGCGCTGATGTCCGTTGCGGAAGGGGCGTCGATGATCACCGAGACCATCTTCGAAAATCGCTTTATGCATGTGCCGGAACTGGCCCGCATGGGTGCGAATATAACAGTACACGGCGCCTCCGCTCTGGTGCGGGGTGTGCCGCGGCTGATGGGCGCGCCGGTGATGGCGACCGACCTGCGCGCGTCGGTGTCGCTGGTACTGGCAGGGTTGGTGGCGGGTGGCGAGACTATCGTCAATCGCGTCTATCATCTCGACCGCGGTTATGAGCGCATCGAGGAGAAACTCTCGGCCTGCGGTGCGCGCATCGAGCGCGCGCATGGCTGACACTCCGACAACCGGCAACACCGCCGCCGCCGGCCCGAGCGACGCATTGCGGTTGCGCGCCGAGGATGGCGAGGATCTCGCGGTCATCTCCGCCTGTCTGCAGGACGCGTTGGTCCCGGTGCGCGACCTTGCCTATGACCGTGATGGCCGCACCTTTATCCTCGTAGCCAATCGTTTTCGTTGGGAAGCACGACCCGATGACGCCCGCGCCTACGAACGGGTCTTGTGCGGCGTCGCATTCGACGCCATAGACGGGGTCGCCTATCGCGGCTTCCGCCGCAACGAGGAGGACCGCATTCTGGCGCTATTGGCCATCCGCGCAAGGGGTACGACTCCCGATCTGACGATTGATCTTGAGTTCGCCGCCGGCGCGACGATCCGCCTATCCGCCGCGGCGATCAATTGCCGCGTCCGCGATTTCGGGGAGCCGTGGCCGACATCATGGCAGCCGGGTCACGAAACCGGGGCGCCGGAATGACACGCAGGACCGCCACTGACACCGAGCCGCTCGTAATGGCGCTGCCCAACGGGCGCATCCTGAACGAAGCGATGCCGCTGTTGCGGCGCATCGGGATCGAACCGGAACCTGCGTTCGACGATCCGCGCAGCCGCCAGCTGCGCTTCGCGACATCCGACCCCGGTCTTGACCTCATTCGGGTCCGCAGTTTCGACGCCGCGACCTTTGTGGCGTTCGGCGCGGCCCAGCTCGGCATCGCCGGCAATGATGTGCTGATGGAGTTCGGCTACTCAGAAATCTATTCGCCGATCGACCTCGATATCGGCCATTGCCGCATGGCGGTGGCGGCGCCGGCCGACTGGGCGGCGCAGGAAGATCCGCGCAGTTGGAGCCATCTGCGCGTCGCCACGAAGTACCCGGAAATCAGCCGCCGCCATTTCGCGGCTCGCGGCGTACAGGCCGAATGCATCAAGCTGAACGGTGCGATCGAATTGGCTTCGTTGCTTGGCCTGTGCCGCCACATCGTCGATCTGGTGCAGACCGGCGCGACGTTGAAAGCCAATGGCCTCGTCGAGATCGAGCACATCGCCGATGTCAGCTCGCGCCTGATCGTCAATCGCCCGGCTCTGAAGACCCGCCCGGAACAGCTCGGCGAATGGATCGATCGCCTGCGTGCCGTGCTGCACGACGATCAGCCCGGCGGCGGGCGAGCGCCGGCACGTGCCAGCGCCTGAGCGCCATGGCGACCACCCTGAATACCGGCGATAGCGGATTCGAGTTCGCATTTCTTGCGCTGTTGGCGGCGAAGCGCGAGAGCGCTGCCGATGTCGACGCGGCGGTGGCGGCGATCATCGATGAGGTGATCGCGCGTGGCAATGCGGCTGTCGTCGAGTACACCAATCGCTTCGACCGGGTGTCGCTGATCGCCGACCGGCTGCGCCTAACGTCCAACGAGATCGCCGACGGCGCGGCACAGGCAGCCCCCGAGACCGTGGCGGCCCTCCGCGTCGCGGCCGAGCGTATCGAGGCTTTTCATCGCCGCCAATTGCCCGGTGACATCGATTACGTCGATGCCCAAGGAGTGCGGCTCGGTCAGCGCTGGCGGCCTATCGAGGCGGTCGGGCTGTATGTGCCGGGCGGCACGGCAGCCTACCCGTCATCGGTGCTGATGAATGCGATCCCGGCTAAGGTTGCGGGGGTCGAGCGGTTGGTGATGACTGTGCCGGCGCCGGATGGCGTGCTGAACCCGCTGGTTCTGGCGGCGGCACGCCTGGTCGGCGTTGATGAGGTGTATCGGGTCGGCGGAGCGCAGGCGGTAGCGGCACTGGCCTACGGCACCGACACGATCGCGCCGGTGGACAAGATCGTCGGACCGGGCAACGCCTATGTTGCTGCCGCCAAGCGCCGGGTGTTCGGCCGGGTCGGCATCGACATGATCGCTGGCCCATCGGAAATCCTGGTTGTGGCCGATAATCGCAATGATCCGGCGTGGATTGCCGCCGACCTGCTGTCGCAGGCCGAGCACGATACCGCCGCGCAATCGATCCTGGTCACCGACGACGCCGAATTTGCGGCCGCGGTTGCTGCCGCGATCGCCCGGCATCTGCAGCGCCTGCCGCGTAGCGGGATTGCCCAAACCTCGTGGGATGAGAACGGCGCGATCGTCCTGGTGCGCGACTGGGACGAGGCTTTGCCGCTGATCGACCGCGTCGCGCCCGAGCATCTCGAACTCGCAATCGATGACGCAGACACATTGGCGCAGCGGGTCAGGCACGCCGGGGCAATCTTTCTCGGCCGCCACACGCCGGAGGCGATCGGCGACTATATTGCGGGCCCCAATCACGTCCTGCCGACGGCGCGCAGCGCTCGCTTTGCCTCCGGGCTCGGTGTGCTCGATTTCATGAAACGCACGACCTTTGTCGGCTGCGACGCCGGCGGGCTGGCGGCGTTGGCGCCGGCGGCGATCGCCCTCGCGCGGGCCGAGGGGCTCGACGCGCATGCCCTTTCCTTATCGATTCGGCTCAACCGCGATGTCTGATACAGCCTCCGCGCCGCCTCAATCGCCGCAACGCATCGCCGAATTGGCGCTCGACGAGCGGACGGTGATCCGCCGTAATCCCGAAATCGAGCGGGAGCGCGCTGCCGCCATCGCCGATCTGCTGCACGCCAATCATTTCGCCCCGGCCTCGGGGCTGGCCGGTCCTTTCCGTGTTCACCTGGCGAGTGCCGAAGGGCGGCTAACGATGGATGTCACGGCGTTGCCGGATGGCCCCGACGAGTCAATCATGCTGCCGCTGCGGCAGTTCGCCCGCATCATTAAGGACTACTTCCTGATCTGCGACAGTTACCTGAAGGCATTGCGCAGCGCTAACCTGTCCCATGTAGAGGCGATCGACATGGGTCGGCGTGGCCTGCATGACGAGGGTGCCGCCCTGCTGATCGACAGTCTCGCGGGCAAGGTGGACATCGATCGCGATACCGCACGACGGCTGTTCACGCTGATCTGCGTCCTGCACCTCAAGCCCACCTCGCAGGGGCTGGGCGCGCATCCCCGCGCGTGACCGCGGTACCACTGGCCGCTTTAGTGCTGGCTTCGGCCTCGCCGCGGCGGCTCGACCTGCTGCGCCAGGTCGGCATCGAGCCGGACGAGGTCGACCCCGCCGACATCGATGAAACCCCGTCCAAAGCGGAATCCCCGGCGCTTCACGTAATGCGCCTTGCCGAGGAGAAGGCGCGCGCCGTGGCGCCCCGCCACCCCGGCGCCTTCATCCTTGCCGCTGATACCGTCGTCGCCTGCGGCCGCCGCATTCTGCCCAAGGCGGAAGATGCGGGGACTGCGCGCAATTGCCTGAAATTGCTGTCAGGGCGCCGTCACCGCGTCTATGGCGGCGTGGCGCTGCTGACCCCGGAAGGCAAGCTCGCGACCCGCCGCATTGTCAGCCAGGTGACCTTCAAGCGACTCAGCGACGCGGAAATGACCGCCTACATCGCGACCGCCGAGTGGCTCGGCAAGGCCGGCGGTTACGCGATTCAGGGCCGGGCCGCGGCGCTGGTGTTGTGGATGGCTGGCTCCTATTCGAATGTCGTGGGCTTGCCGCTCTACGAGACGGTGCATCTGCTCGCCGGCCACGGATATCGGGTGCGGTGCGCGGCGAATTGCTGATCGCCGCGGGGCCCGGTGAATGGCGCGCGGCCTGGCTGGAAGAGGGTATCGCCGCCGAGCTTTATGTCGAGCGCGGCCTATCCAGTCCGGCCGGGAGCATTCTCCTTGGCCGGGTGGTTCGGCTTGCGCTCAGCCTCGACGCCGCGCTTATCGATATCGGCGAGGAACGGCTGGGGTTTTTGCCGGTACGGGCATCCGAGCGGCCGGAGGAGGGGGCGCGGATTGTCGTGCAGATCAGGCGAGAGGCCCAGAATGGTAAAGGCGCCTATCTGACGCCGCATCGCGATGGCCCGGCGCGTATGTCGCAACCAGCCGATCCGCAGCCGCCCATTCGGCTGGCCCCGGCGCCGGGTTTCGCCGCGGCGCTGGCCGCCCGGCTACCGGCGACGCCTGAGCGTATTCTCGCCAGTGACGCGGCGATCCTGGCGGGGACACGGCGCGCTTTTCCTGATGCCGAGCTGTTGCATGCGCCGCCCGAAACCTGGCCGCTCGACATCGATACACTCTTTGATGCCGCGTTGTCATCGACAGCGGCATTTTCCGGCGGCGGCACGATGCATGTCGAGCAAACCCGGGCCGGAGCGATGATCGATATCGACACCGGCACGCCCGAGAACGGCTCGGCGGCGCGGACGATGCGGGCGGCCAATCTCGCGGCCGTCGCTGCCATCGGGCGGCAACTGCGGCTGCGCCAGATCGGAGGCGCGGTCGTGGTGGATTTCGCCGCCGCGGAAGGCAAGGGGTTGCGGGATCAAATCAGCACGGCGATGCGCGACACCCTGGCGGGGGACCCGGCAAAACCACAGGTGCTCGGCTGGACGCGGCTCGGACATTTCGAGATCGTCCGGCCGCGCCGCGCTCGCCCGCTCGCCGACATCATGCTCGACCCAGAAACCCGCGCGGAAACCGATCTCACCCTCGCGTTCAAAGCGTTGCGCGCGCTTTATCGCGAAGCCCGGGCGCAGCCTGCCGCGAACTGGCGGCTCACCGTCGGTTCGGGGATCGCCGCCGCGCTGCGCGGCCCCGCCGCATCCGCCCTGGTCGCCCTGGAGGCTCGTCTCGGCCGCTCCATCAGCCTCGAGACACGCCCGGCCGCGGCGCTGGCGCCTTTTGACATTGGCGCGCTGTAGGACGATATCGTCGGTATGTCCAACGATCGGGATACCGTTACCCGCTTGCCGAATGCCGGCGGCACCTGTCCGACATGCGGCAAGCCCTCCGTACCTCGTTACCGCCCGTTCTGCTCGGGGCGGTGTTCCGATATCGATCTCGGCCGCTGGCTGAAGGAGAGCTACCGCGTCGAGACTGATGAAGACCCCGCCGATCCTTCCGAGGACGAACGGCCGTAGGCCGCTACACCGTCGCGACCGCGTTGGCCGGCGAGCCGACCGCGCCCGGCAGCCGCAACGGCGGCGCGGTCAGCAGAAAGCGCGACCGCTTGGCGGACCGCAGCCAGTCGGCCAATTCCGACAAGAGCCAGATCTCG
>JAFAYW010000136.1 GCA_019240125.1 Alphaproteobacteria bacterium | reverse complement strand
GTACCCGTCCGGTGGAGGCCGCCTTGCGGGTTGGTGGCGGGCGGGCTTAGCACCGGTGCAAAGGACAGTGTTTGCACCGGTGCTAGTGAGGGGCGATGGCGAGGGTAGAGGTGATAACCGGCGTCGAACGCCGATGACGCTGGAGTGACGACGAGAAGCGGGCGATTGTCGCGGAGAGCTTTGCCCCGGGCGCGGTCGTCGCCGAGGTCGCTCGCCGCGCCGAGGTTTCTCCGGGGCAGATTTATCGCTGGCGTCAGGAGGTGCGCGCCGCGATTCACGTAGAGCATTAAGCTGCCAGCCGACGTGCATCTGCGCCGATCTCGTCGACCTTCGTGATCGCAATGGTGCAATGGTACGGGGATTCAGCTGCAGCATGATCGATGGCCTGATCGTAAGCGTCGCCGTCGTCGCCGGCTTCAACAACCACCTCGTAACGGGCTTCCGGATGTCCCGCGGGCTCGATCCTCAAGGTGTAGTGCTTCGTCGCTGCGTCACGTGGCGCTGCGATTGCCGGAAGCTGCCGGATCGGCATCTCTTTCTCCTATGTCCTCGTGGTAGGGGCAGCGCTTACGCGACCGTGCGGCGCACGTTGTCCAAATCGGCACGGCAGATTGAGCTGAACGCGAGTAGCGGATCGGGGTCGAGGTGCTTGGACAAAGCCTGTTTTGCGAGCTGCCGGAGCTCGACGCCGGGCTTCAGCGAGATTTCGACAATGGCCCTGAGGACTCCCTCGGCGCTATCGACCACAGTGGCCGGAGCGAACAGCCGCATCCGGTTGAGAAGCCCAATCATGCGCTGCTCGTCGCTGCCCAGCTCGATGTCGTCGTGCGTGTACGCCTTCAGCAGAAAGTTCGACGCGGTCATGATGAATTCGGCGTAAGCGGCCTCTCGTTTCGCCGTCTCGGATGCGACGCGTTGAACCCGATCCTGCCGGCGTTGCGTGTAGATTGTGCCGAGCAGTGTCGCCGCACCGCCCACCATTGCCCCAAGCAGCGCAAAAACCGGGCTCAGCAGAGTGGGATCGATGATCACCGTGGTCTCCTTCAAGGAGCGGACGGGGCGGTCTTACCGACCCTCATTCTCCGGGGCCGGGCCGGCTCGGGGGTCTTGATGCGGAACCACGTCACATAGAGCGCCGGCAGGAAAACCAGCGTCAGCAGTGTCGCGACCGCCAGCCCGCCCATGATGGCGTAGGCCATCGGACCCCAGAAAATCGTCGGCGCGATCGGGATCATGCCGAGAATGGCGGCGGAAGCCGTGAGCAGGATCGGGCGGAAACGGTGCGAGGCTGCCTCGATGACCGCATCCCAAGGGTTGCGCCCCGCTGCCTTTTCCTTCTCGATCTGGTCGATCAGGATCACCGAGTTGCGAGCGATCATTCCGGTCAGGGCGAGCACCCCGAGCAGCGCCACAAAGCCCAATGGTTTGTCAGCCACGAGCAGAGTGGCGACGACGCCGATGAGACCGAGAGGAGCGACGCTCAGCACCAGGAACAGGCGGCTGAAGCCCTGGAGCTGGATCATCAGCACGGTGAGAATCAGCACGAGCATCAACGGCAGCACGGCGGCAACCGATCCCTGCGCCTTGCCGCTCTCCTCGACCGTGCCGGCTACGGCGATATGGTATCCGTTCGGGAGGCCGGCATTCAGATCGGCGATTTCAGGGGCCAGCGCTTGCACAACCGTCGCTGCCTGAATGCCGGACCTGAGATCGGCCTGCACGGTCACGGTCGGCAACCGATCGCGACGCCACACGATCGGGTATTCCTGACCGTACTCGACGGTTGCGATCTCGGTTAGCGGAACAGTCTGCCCGTTGGGCAGGGGCACCTGAAGCGTGCGGATCGTCGACGGTGACATGCGCTCATCGGCGGAGGCGCGAACGAGCACGTCCACAAGATAGATCCCGCTGCGCATCTGGGTCGCGGTGACACCGGAGACGACCGTATTCACGGCTTGCGCCAAGTCCTGCGAGCTCAGACCCAACAGCCGCGCCTCGTCCTGGTTGACCCGGATACGGATGGTGCGCGCCGGCTCCATCCAGTTGTAGTTGACATTCTGCGCGTCAGGATCGGACGCCATCGTCTGCGCGATTTTGAACGCAAGGGTGCGTACCTTCTCCGGGTCCGGGCCGCTCACCCGGTACTGGAGCGGCCAGCCGACGGGAGGACCAAGTTCCAAGGGATAGACGCGGCCAACAGCATTGGGAAACTCGGTCGCGAGCGCGCGCTCAAGCCGCGCCTTGACCCGCTCGCGCTGCTCCAGGCCCTTCGTCACGACGACGAGCTGGGCGAAAGAGTCGTTCGGCAGCTGGACGTTGAGCGGCAAGTAGAACCGGACAGCCCCCTGCCCGACATAAGTGCTCCAATGATCGATCTCCTGATCGTCATTCAAAAGCTTGTCGAGGCGGGCCGAGGTATCCGCCGTCGCATAGATCGAGGCGTTCTCGGGCAGCTGCAGGTCCACGAGCAGCTCGGGACGGTCGGAAGGGGGAAAGAATTGCTGCGGCACGAAGCGCATCCCGTAGAGCGATGCCGCAAACAGGCCAAGCGTCACGAGAACGGTCATCCACCGTGCCCGCATAGCCAGCACGAGGCAGCGGCGAAACGCGCGCATGATCCGGCCAGGCTCCTCGGAGTGGGTGGCCCGAGGCTTTTTCAGAACCCACACGCCGAGCAGTGGGGCGAAGAGAACCGCGACGACCCACGAAACGAGCAGCGCAATCGCGACGACCGCGAAGATCGAGAAGGTGTACTCGCCGGCGCCGCTGTGCGCGAAGCCGATCGGGACAAAGCCGGCGACAGTGACCAGGGTGCCGGTCAGCATCGGAAACGCCGTCGAGGTGAAAGCAAACGTCGCGGCCTTGTCCTTAGTGTCCCCGTGTTCCAGCCGCGTTACCATCGTCTCGACCGTGATCATCGCGTCGTCGACCAACAGCCCGAGCGCGATGATCAGGGCGCCCAGCGAGATGCGCTGGAGGTCTATCCCGAAGAACTTCATCGCCACGAACACGGCGGCCAAAACCAGCGGAATCGACAGCGCCACAACCGCGCCGGCGCGCAGGCCGAGGCTAAGCAGGCTCACGCCGAGAACGATCGCGACGGCTTCCCACAGCGCCTCCATGAAATCGTCCACCGCGTGCTCGACCGTGACCGGCTGATCGGCGACGAGCGCCGTTTCGATGCCGGCCGGCAGGTTTGCGCCGATGTCTTTCATCGCGCGGGCAACGTTGCGGCCGAGGGCCAGCACGTCGCCACCCTGGCGCATCGCGATCGCCAGCCCGATGCCGTCTCGTCCGTTGACCCGGAACATCGGCTGCGACGGGTCGGCGGGGCCGCGCGTGACCCGGGCAATATCGCCGAGGCGGATGATTTTTCCGTTGGCGACGAAGTTGATGCCTAAGATGTCCTGCTCGGAGCGGAATGCGCCGGACACTCGGACGAGAAGCTTTTCGTCGCGGGTCTGCATCACACCGGCGGGTACGACGGCGTTCTGGGCCTGCAGCGCGGCGATTAGCGCGCTGCGGTCGATGCCGAGACCCGCCATTTGCCGGGTCGAGAACTCGACATAAACACGCTCATCCTGCGCGCCCAGAACGTCGATTTTCGAAATGTCGGGGAGCTGAAGCAGCTGCTTGCGGACATCCTCGACATAGTCCCTCAACTCGCGTTGGGTAAAACCATCCGCGGTAAAGCCGTACACGATTCCATAGGTATCGCCGAACTCGTCGTTGAAGGCCGGGCCGACCACCCCTTGCGGCAGCGTATTGCGGATGTCGCCGATTTTTTTGCGCACCTGATACCAGGTGTCCGGCACCTGAGCCGCGAGGGTCGAGTCCTTTAAGGTGACGAAAATCGTGACCTGGCCCGGCGCCGTGTAGCTTTTCACGTAATCGAGGTTCGGCGTCTCTTGCAGCTTGCGCTCAAGCCGGTCCGTCACTTGCTCCAGCATGTCGCCGACATTGGCCCCCGGCCATAAGGCTTGCACGACCATTGTCTTGATCGTGAAGTTCGGGTCCTCGCTGCGGCCGAGCCGGAGGTAGGACCAAACGCCGGCAACGGCGATGACAAGCATGAAATACGTCACCAGCGAACGGTGGCGGATTGCCCAGTCGGACAGGTTGAAGCGGTTCATCAGGCGTCTCCCAGAAGACGGACCTTCTGGCCCGGATGGAGTGTCTGCACGCCGGCCGTAACCACCAGCTCCCCGGCATCCAACCCTTGTGAAATCACCACCGTCGCCGGACCGTGCTGCGCGACGGCTACCGTGCGCAGCGACACGGCAAGGCTCTTCGGATCGACCACCCAGACCGCCGGATCGCCATTTACCTCGGTGAGGGCACTGGCCGGCAGCTCCACCCCAGCCGGGCCGGTAAGCCTTATGCGGCCGGTGACCGTCGCTCCCAAACGCATTGCCGCCGGCGGGTTGGTAATGGCGACCTTGACCTCGAACGTCCGGGTCGTCGCGGCGGCTTGCGGCGCGACCTCCCGCACCCGGCCTGCCGCGGTTACCTGCGGATTGTCGCTCAGGGCGAGATCCACGAGGGGGTCATGCGGAGCTGTCAGAATTAGTTGCTCGGGTACGTCGAATACGGCGTCGCGCCCACCCTCCCGCGCCACCTGCACGACCATGCGGCCGGGGCTGACGACTTCGCCCGGTTCGGCGCCGATGGCGGTTACGACGCCCGGCCCATCCGCGGCCAATACGGTGTAGCTGAGTTGGTTCTGCGCGAGGCTCAGCTTAGCTTTTGCCGAGGCGACCTGCGCTTGGGCTGTGGCCAAGGCCTGCTGGGCTTCGTCAAACTTTGCGCGAGGCGTCCAGCCGTCCTTTAACAGCTCCTGCTGCCGCGCGAAGGTGAGGCGCGCCTGGGTCAGCACCGCCTCGGCGGATGACAGATCCGCCTGTGCCGTGTGCAACAGGTCCTCCTGGCTGCGAGGATCGAGCCGAGCAAGGATTTGTCCTGCCTTTACGGTATCCCCTCGATTGACGAGCCGCTCGATGACGCCGCCATCGAGGCGGAAGCCTAGGTTGGCTTGGTCCTTGGCGCGGACCTCCCCGGTCAGCGAAACAATTTCGCCTTCTGCATGGCGTTCGACGACGACCGTTCGCACGGGCCGTGCCTGAGTGGTTGGCAACGCAGGTTCGCCGCACCCCGCCACTGTCGCCGCGATCAACGCTACGCACAAAATCTGAGGCTTGAGCATCGGTAGAGGCCTTTGGTGGGAAGGCTCAGGGCTATTTCCATATCCCGGTCGCCTTGACATTTGCACTGCACCATGCAATATAATACTTGCACCGGTGAGTGCAAGGAGATTTTTAGATGAGTGTTGGTGCGGGTTCGGCCAAGGCGATGCCGCCGAGAGCACGGCAGCAGATTCCGGCGCGCCGGTGGGGGTCGCGCGAAGCGATCGTCAACGCGGCCGAGCGCCTGTTCCTGGAGCGCGGCTACGGCTCCGTGAGCATGGACGAGTTGGCTGAGGCGGCAGGCGTGGCCCGGCGGACGCTCTACAACCAGTTTGCCAGCAAGGAAGAGATCTTTCGGGAGATGCTGCTCAGGGTATCGCGGCAGTTCGAAGCCGCGTTTCCGCCCGGTATCGAAACCCAGGGCGATGTCGAGGATGTGCTCCGCCTAATTGCGCGAGTGATTCTCGATCTTCACAAGCATCCGGAATACCTCGGCTTTTTGAGGATGGTGGTCGCCGACTCCCGCCAATTTCCATGGATCGCGGAGGAGTTTGCCGCCGTCATGGACCCGCAAACCGAACGGCTCACGCGGTTTTTTGCCGACATGACGGGAGTCGGCACCCTCGACTGCCGCAATCCGCTGCTGGCTGCTCACCAGTTCATGGGGCTTCTGAACGAGTTTTCACTGTGGCCCTGGATGATGGGGCGCGACGGCTTGGGGATTGCGGACAAGGACATAGTCGAAGAGACGGTTGGGATGTTCCTTCAGCATTACCGCCGCCCAATATGCCCGCCCCCGGAATAAAATTGCATAAGGGGTAATTCTGGAAAAAGCGACCGCGAGCCTCGGTGCCGCTTCTTCGCGAACCCGCGGTCGGCAACGAACCCGCGGTCGTGTTCAAGAAAACAATCGTCGCTATTATGGCGACTCCACGTTTAACAATGTACATATATCATCCCCGATCAGGCGCAGAATAGAGGGAGAGCTACTGAGAACGCGCTTTTCAGAGCGAGAATTTGTCGTCTGGATGATAAGGGCGGCGGGCCGCCTGACGGTCGGCGTCGGCGGTCTCGTCCTTGGTGGCGGGTTTGGGAGCTATTCGCGGCTGTACGGGATGGCCGGCCACCAGCCTTCATCGAGCGGAAATCGTCACCGCCGGCGCCCTGCGGATCGCAAACGCAGCGGTAGGCCGCTCTGCATTAGAAAACGCCGTACTGATCTCGCCGTCTTAAAAAGCTGCATCTTGCGCTCGCGTCGCCGGACCGCCTGATGGCTGTTCTCGGCTCGATTGTTGAGGCGCAAACCCTGCTCATGACGTAAGCATCCGGCGAGGGCCCGCGGGTGCGCTGATGGGCAGGGGTTTAGCGATGCTGCGGATGGTATGGACTGAGCGGGTTGGCATCGAGGTCGACGCTGTCGACGCAGCTTTGGCGCTGCATATGGCTGTCGCCGGCATGCCAAGGCCCGTCGCGGAGTTGGGCATCGCTGACCTTAGCGAGGTGGAGGCATTTCCATTGGCCACCGGGCGGCAAAGGCTTGCTGCTCCCGCCGGCGAACTGATAGGTCAGCGCGATCTCCTGCCCATTGGTATGGCCGAGAATGATGGGACAGAGTTCGCGAGGGTGGCGGTCGTAAAGGCACAGGATTTGTTTCTGCTGCCGGATTGCTTGTTCGAACAGACGGTAGGTGGGACTGGGCACGGAACACTCGTTGTTATCGGCTGACGTAGAGTACATGGTGCTTCTTGGCCAAGCCGGCGAGCCGATGGCGTCTTAGGCGGCAACCTGCTGTGGTGCGTTGCGCCAGTTCCAGGGCAGGAGTTCGTCGAGGCGGGAGGCTGGGTGATCGTTGATCCGGCCGAGCACATCGGCGAGCCAGGCTTGCGGATCGATGTCGTTGAGCTTGGCGGTGCCGATCAGCGTGTAGATGGCCGCGGCGCGCTCGCCGCCGCGATCGGAACCGGCGAACAGCCAGGCTTTGCGGCCGAGGGCGATACCGCGCAGGGCGCGTTCGGCGGCATTGTTGGTCAGGCAGATACGGCCGTCATCGAGGAAGCGGGTGAACGCCGCCCAGCGCTTGAGCATGTAATCGATCGCCTTGGCGGTCTCGGCGTGACGCGAGAGACGAGCGCGCTCGGCGCGCATCCACTCGGCGAGGTCCTCGACCAGCGGTGCGACACGATCCCGGCGAGCGGCGTGCCGGTCAGTGGCGGTGATCCCGTTCAGCTCGCGCTCTATGGCGAAGATCGCGTCGATGCGGCGCACGGCCTCGATCGCCAGCGGCGCCTTTCGCAGATCGGCCAACTCGAAGAAGTTGCGGCGCCCGTGGCTCCAGCAGGCCGCTTCGGTAATCGGTCTCGGTCGGCGCTTGGCATCGTACAGCTCGCCGAACCCGGCCCACGGGTCCGCGCTGCGCGCGGCCCGAGGACAGGCGCCGGCGTCGGCCTGGAGGATTCCGGCATAGCCGGCGAGATGCCGCGCGGGGTGTTCGCGGTTACGGTTGCGCGAGTAGTAGAAGATCGCCGCCGGCGGGGATCGGGATCATCGCCGCGACAGTGCCTTCACCACCGCCGCCGCCAGTTCCGCTGGGATCGAACGCGGTATCCGCACGATGATCTTGCCGGCAAACTCCAGCTCGATCGCCGGTTCGCCGTCATACCGCGGACCTGCTGTGCTCTCCGCCGCTTCAGGGGCAGCAATCAGCAGCAGCGCAAATCCGGCAATCGCGGCGCGCACCTCCTGACGCCAGCGATAAATCTGCCCCGGAGAAACCTCGGCGCGGCGAGCGACCTCGGCGACGACCGCGCCCGGGGCAAAGCTCTCCGCGACAATCGCCCGCTTCTCGTCGTCACTCCAGCGTCGTCGGCGTTCGACGCCGGTTATCACCTCTACCCTCGCCATCGCCCCTCACTAGCACCGGTGCAAACACTGTCCTTTGCACCGGTGCTAAGCCCGCCCGCCACCAACCCGCAAGGCGGCCTCCACCGGACGGGTACCTTGATCTTGCGAATTAGGCGCGCGATCTGGCCGTTATCGATTCCCTCGATCTCGGCGGACGTGACGAGAGTCCCGTTCTCACCGTTACCTTCTTCCTCGGGGATGATCCCGTTCTCACGATACCACTTGAGCTTCGCCGCCCATT
>JAFAYW010000042.1 GCA_019240125.1 Alphaproteobacteria bacterium | reverse complement strand
CGCATGATGCTGAACGGCGGCACGCTCGACGGCGTGCAAATCCTCAGCCCCAAGACGGTGGCATTGTTCAGCCTGAATTTCCTGCCCGACAATCGCGAGATCGCCGACATGACGATGCCGGGAATGTTCAGCGAGTCCGGGTATTCGGGGGTCGGGTTTTCGCTCGGCTGCGGCGTCAATATCGATGTCGCCAAGACACGGCTGCCGGGTTCGCTTGGTGAATATTTCTGGGGCGGCGCAGCCGCGACCGCTTTCTGGATCGACCCCAAGGAGGAGCTGACGGTTGTGTTCATGACGCAGGTCATGGGGAGCCCGGCCCGCCTCACCCTGCGCCGCGATCTGCGCACTCTGGTCTATTCGGCGATGACAGAGTCCTTCGTGTGAGGCCCTGACAATAAACCGCCACCGCGAACATTGCGTCCCTCAATGCAGCCCTGACGTTTCCGCCATGTGAAGTGCCGGCGGCGGCGTGATACAGCTGCCGCCATAACCGGGACATACCGGGCATCATGGGAGGGGCCGCGATGGCGTTTGGAGCCTGGGAGAGTGTGCGCCGGTATGCCGGCGCGATAGCATTAGCGGGACTGCTCGGGGTGTTCGGCCAGCCAGCCGCGGCGCAGAAATCTGGCGGTATCCTGCGCATCTATCATCGCGACAGTCCGTCGAGTCTCTCGATCCACGAGGAGGCAACCTTCTCGGTGGTCGTGCCGGCGATGGGCATCTTCAACAACCTCGTCGTCTTCAACCCACATATCAAACAGAACAGCCTCGACGACATCGTCCCCGATCTCGCGGAAAGCTGGTCGTGGAACGAGGATGGTACGGCGCTGACGTTCAAACTGCGGCAGGGCGTCAAATGGCATGACGGCAAGCCATTTACCGCGGCTGACGTCAAATGCACATGGGACCTGTTGCAAGGCAAAGCGAAGGAAAAGCTGCGTCTCAACGCGCGCGAGGCGTGGTGGCAGAACCTCGACGAGGTCACGGCCGACAATGATTTCCAGACCACCTTTCACATGAAGCAGCGCCAGCCGGCATTTCCGACGATGCTGGCCTCGGGCTTTACTCCTGTCTATCCCTGCCACGTGTCGCCCGCACAGATGCGGCAGCATCCGGTCGGCACCGGTCCGTTCAGGTTTGTCGAATACAAGCCGAACCAGTTCATCAAGGTCGCCAGGAACCCGGATTATTGGAAGCCGGGCCGGCCTTATCTCGATGGTGTCGAGTACACGATCATCCCTAATCGTTCGACCGCGATCCTCGCCTTTATCGCCGGCCAGTTCGACATGACCTTCCCGTACGAGGTCTCGATCCCCCTGCTGCACGATGTTAAAAATCAGATGCCGCAGGCGATTTGCGAGGTCGTCGCATTGCATGACGCGCCGAATGTCGTGGTCAATCCGCAGCACCCGCCATTCGACAAGATGGAGTTGCGCCGCGCCATGGCGCTGAGCCTCGATCGGCAGGCGTTTATCAACATTCTCGGCGAAGGTCAGGGCGACATCGGTACGGCGATGCTGCCTGGGCCTGAAGGGCTGTGGTCGATGCCCAAGGAGATGATGCAGAAATTGCCGGGCTACAGCCCCGATATCACCAAGAGCCGCGAGGAGGCGCGCAAGATCATGCAGGGCCTCGGCTATGGGCCCGATCATCACCTCGCGGTGAAATTGTCGAGCCGCAACATCCCGGTTTATCGGGACACCGCGACGATCTTCATGGATCAGCTCAAGGAGATCTGGATCGACGCCGAACTCGATCTCGTCGAGACCGCGCTATGGGTGCCGAAGCTGGTGCGCGGCGATTTCCAATTGGCGCAGAGCTTTGTCGGCAGCGCGCTCGATGATCCGGACCAGACCTTTTTCGAGGATTACGCCTGCAAATCGAACCGCAACTACGCGCATTACTGCAATCCGGAGATCGAGAAGCTGATCCAGCAGGAATCGATGGAAACCGACCGCGAGAAACGCAAACAGCTGACCTGGGATATCGACCGCCGCCTGCAGGAAGACGTGGTGCGGCCGATCTTCTATCACCGGCGTGCCGGGACCTGCTGGCGGCCCGAGGTCAAGGGTGTCGACCTGCAGGTCAACAGCATGTTCAACAATTGGCGGATGGAAGACATCTGGCTCGACCGCTGACGGTTCCGGCAAATCCACACCCTTCGGCTGGGAAATCAAACATGCGGTTGTATTGACGCCGCCTCGAGGGGGATCGAGGATGCCGGCCGCACCGGCTGAGCATCAGAGAGACACCGTGACCGATCGAAACAAAGTGGCGGCAGCGCTGCGGGATGCCGCACCCGGCACCCGCATCAAGGGGCGCATCGAGGTCGGCACGACCGCCAGCGGCATGGAGATTGGTATCCCATTTGTGGCGCTGAAGGGCTACGACACGGGGCCGTGCTTCTGGATCAACGGTCAGGTGCATGGTGGCGAGATCAACGGCATCCTGGCCGCGTTCGATTTCCTCAATGGGGTGACTCCCGGCGATTTGCGCGGCAATCTCGTCGTAACCGCGACAGCCAACCCGCTCGCCCTCGACGCGCGCGAAAAATGCGCGCCCCAGGACGGTCTCGATCTCGACCAGAGTTTCCCGGGCAATCCCAGCAGCTTTATTACGGATCGGCTGGCCGCCGCGCTGTTCGCCGAAATCCGCGGCGCCGCCGCTGGCCTCGTGCTCAACATGCACACCAACCCGGCAGTGATGGATGGACGGCCCTATGCCGTCTACAAGCAGCACCCGAACGGGCGCGTCGCCGAGGCCGATCTGCTGGCCTATATCGCGCCATTCCTGCCGACGGTCGCGTGCCAGATGGCCGTGGCGCCGGGGGTGGGCGAATTGCCCGGCAATGTCGCCGGTGGGCTCGATTACCAGCTGCTCGCGGTCGGCACGCCTGCGTTCATGATCGAACTGGGCGGCGGTGGCCGCGCCGAGCACGATTTTATCGCGCAGGGAGTAGCGGGCATGCGCGCCATGGCGCAGCGTCTGGGCATCTTGCCGGGCAAGACCGCCGCACCCGAGACGATCGTGCGGGTCAGCCGGCGCTCGCATCTGATGGTGTCGCAGGGTGGCCTCTTCCGCACCGCCCGGCTGCCAGGTGATCTGGTGCGCGCAGGCGAGCCGTTTGGCGAGGTGATGAACGTGTATGGCGATGTCGTCGAGCAGCCAATCCTCGAGCACGACGCGATCGCGATCACCTTCCGCCGCGACCCGGTCGTGCATACCGGCGATCGCTATGCCTTTATCGCCCAGGAATGGGGAACCGTTGCGGTCGCCTACTAAGTAGTCGCATCACAAAATCATAGTCGTCCCTGCAAAAGCGGTGGTCCCTGCTTCGCAGGGACGACAACTCGTAAATCTCCAGTGGCGGTGCATGCAAAGCCGGCCCGTCACTTCGACCAGTCTGTTAGGACAGGACATGGCGGCTCCCGCGGCTCCGCGGCTCTATTTTGGACAGCTCACTCGCGAACAGCTGCGCGCGTTTGTTGCCGCCTGCATCGGCTATGCGCTCGACGGCTATGATTTCGTCATCATCAGCTTGGTGCTTCGGGATATCACGAGCGAGTTCCACCTGACGCTGGCTGCCGCCGGCTCGCTGATCTCGGCGATGTTCCTGGCGCGCTGGATGTCTGGTGGGTTCCTCGGCTGGATCGGCGACAAACTCGGCCGGCGTACCGGCATGATGCTGTCGATCCTGCTCTACGCCGGTGGCACCCTGTTGTGCGGCTTGGCGTGGAGCTATTGGTCGCTGTTTATGTTCCGCATTCTGGTCGGCATCGGCGTCGCCGGCGAATATGCGACCTCGGTCACCTATGTGCTCGAAACCTGGCCGGCGCATTGGCGCAACCGGGCCAGCGCGTTTCTGATCTCGACCTTCTATGTCGGCTCCGCCCTGGCGGCGCAGGTCTACGTGCTGGTGGTGCCGAGTTTTGGCTGGCGCGCGCTCTTCTTTACCGGCGCGGCGCCGATCCTGCTCGCGATCTATATCCGTCGCGGCATCATCGAAAGCCCGGAATGGGAGGAGTCAGTAGCGCATGGCGAGCGTCCCGGCCGCCGGGGCCTCGGTACGCTGCTGCGCGGCGAGAATGCCCGGACGATCCTGATGCTGGTGGTGGTGGCGTTTGCCACCTTTGTCGCCAACCAGACGCCAAAATCGTTTCTGCCGACCTATCTCGCCAGCATCGGGCGCGACCCCGGCGCGGTCGGCAACCTGATGTCGACGCTCAGCATCTCGACGGCGGTCAGCATGTGCATCTTAGGCATCATCGCCGACCATGTTGGAACTCGCCGCACCTTGCTGGGGCAATACGTCCTGGGGGCAATGGCGTTGCTGCTTCTGTTTGTGCCGCCGCAGCTGGGGCCGGTCGGGGCGGTGGTAGCGATCGTACTGGTTGGCGTGACCCAGCAGACGGTCGGCGCCATCGTGCCAAAATATGTCAGCCAGTTCTTCAGCACCCATGTGCGGTGCCTCAGCCTCGGCATCGTCCTCAATCTCGGCGCGTTGGGGGGCAGTTTCGGGCCCGTCGCGGCCGGCACTCTCGGCCAGCGTTTCGGAGTGGCAAACGGCGTTCTCTATACGGTCGAGGGCGCCATGCTCGTCCTGATCGCGGTGGTGGCGCTGCTGCGCGAACCGGCGGAGCCTGAGCTTGAAGAAGCTCGCGTGGCCCCCGCATCGGCCGCATGAGCCGGCCGCACACGACCGCGGGCCTCGCGGCATTCGCCGCCGGGCTGCAGCTCGACACTATTCCGGCCGAGGCAATCGCGACGGCGTCGCGGCTCGTCACCGACACCGTTGCGGTCGCCTGGGCCGGTGCCGAGGCGCCGGGGATCGCCACGGCGCGGCAGGTTGCGGTGGCGCAAGGCGGCGCGCCACAAAGCCGCCTCTGGGGCAGCAGCGGTCGCCTGCCGCCGGCCGAGGCGGCCTTTGTCAACGCCGCCGCCGCGGCGGCGCTCGACTACGATGCGGTGCATCCGGGCTCGCTCCTGCATGCCGACGCTATGGTGCTGCCGGTCGCCGTGGGGCTTGGCGAGGCGCGGCGGGCCAGCGGCGCTGAGGTACTGACCGCCCATATCGCCGGGGTCGAGATCGCGCACCGGCTGGCGCTATCGACACCGCGCCGCGGCGGCTGGTTTCTTTCGTCGGTATTCGGCGTATTCGGCGCCGCGGCAGCCGCCGCGCGCGTAATGCGGCTCGATGCCGGCCGCACCGCGCATGCCCTTGGCATCGCCTCGGCCCTCTCCGCCGGTACCAAGCAGGCGATGGCCGAGCAGACCTTGACCAAGCGGCTGCAGACCGGATTTGCCGCGCGCGGCGGTATCCAGGCCGCCCTCCTGGCGGAGGCCGGCGTGACCGGCCCGGAAGATTGGCTCGATGGGCAGTACGGCTGGTACCGCCTGTTCGAGGCGGGCGACGCGGCGCTGGCGGTAAAAGAGCTGGGCCGCGACTTTGTTTTCGCGGCGACCGGGATCAAGAAATACCCGGCCTGCCTCGCCTGCCACGCGGCTATCGAGGCCGCATTACAGCTGGTGCACGAGTACGATCTGACGCCCGACGATGTCGTGGCGTCCCGGCTCACCATCCCGCCCTATGTCGCCAATCTCGTCGGCGAACCGTACAAACCCGGCGCGGACGCGCAGGTCGCGGCACAGTTCTCAATTCGCTACGGGATCGCGGCGGTGCTGGAGCGAGGCTGCTTTACGCTGAGCGAGATCGCCGACGCGGCGACACGCGCACCCCATCTGATCGCGCGTGCCGGCACCGTCGCCATCGCGATCGACGAGCGTGAGCCGGGCCAATCGGGGCCGGCGGTCGTCACTCTGGTCTCGCGCCGCCATGGCGATCTCACACGGCGCGTCGAGCATCCGCCGGGCGGATCGCAGGCGCCGCTCACCGAGGCGCAGCTGGCGGCCAAATTCGCGGATTGCCTCGCCTGCGGAGCGGCGCCTCCCGACCCAGCAGCCGCGGCGCGGCTGCGCGAGCGTCTGCAAGCGCTCGATACGCTGCCGGATGCGACGGCGCTGATCTGCCCCTGACCCGGCGGGCGGGGCTATCCGGTTTAACGGGTGGGCGACGCGGCTATCCAGTCGGCGATGCGCTGAATGACCTGATCCTCGATGCCGAGGTAGCCGTGCGGCGAATAGGCGTCGCATGGATCGCCGCGCAGCGCGCTGCTGGCAACGAGGATGAATTCGCGGCGCGGAGACCGGGCCCGCGCCGCGATAAGGCGGTTGCCGTCGGCGGGCGGACTGGCACCGCAGGTGTCGAACTGGTTGCTAACCACAAGCGTCGGCACGGTTATGGTGCCGGGATCGGCGTCGAACACGGTCTCGCCTGAACGGCTGCGCTCTGTCACCGACGATGTCAGCACGACTCCGGCGACACGGCCCGGCAGATGCGCCGCGCCATTCGCCGCGGCAACCGAGCCCTGGCTGGTTCCGATCAGCCAAACCGGCGCATTGGCGCGTGAGCGGGCGAAGTCGATCGCCGCCGCAAGCGCCGCGGCATAGGCCGGCGTATGCCGCAGACCCAGCAGCGAACTGCCGTTGAGCGGCCCGACCACGAGGGCCGAGATGCCCCGCGCTACCCATTGGTCGCGCGTCCGGACCAGAAAATTACCCTCGCGCTCGACCCCGCCGGCACTGCCGATATCGATGAGCCCTGCGCCACCGGGCAACAGAACGACAGTGGCACGCGGTTGCGGCGCCGGAAGCAGCAGGACGCGCTCGCTATTGCCAGGCCCCAGCGGCAGATCGGCGACAATCGGCTGCTGCGCCGCCGCGGGTCGCGCGAGGGCCAGCACAATCATGACAAACGCCCTACGCCAGAAATGGCCCCGCATCGCTGTTTCCCCTCCGCGGGGGGAAAACTTACCCGCCGCGCTTCAGTCTTCGTAGACCTTTATCGTTGTCCAACCCGCGACCTTGACCGGGCAATTCATGTCCTTGTCGCAGCTGATATCAAAGCGCCCGTCGAACTTGCGCGCCGTGCGATCTTCGCAGAGATACGGTCTGCCATGGATCTCGACGACCGTGCCGAGCGGCATCGAGCGCGGACATGCCACGACGTTGCGGCGCCCGCAAATATTGTCGCCGGTCGCCGCGATGCATGGCGTGTCGTCGGTCTGCGCCACGGTGGTATTGTAGCCGGTCACATAAGCGTAGATCAGGCGGTATGCTTCAGCCTGATCGGAGCGCTCCAACGCCGCGGCGGCAGGACCGATCCGGGCGGAGTCGTTCCATGCCAGAACGGCGAGAGCCGCGCCGATCACCAGCATTATAATACCGCAGATTTCCCGCATCCCCCGATGCCCCCGGTGGTGTATTTGCTAGATCAACCGGTGAACAGGGCAAAAGTTCGCTGCGCCCGTGGCGACAACGTGGAGGTTGGGTTAGTTGGTGTCGGGCTTTTGACGCTATGCGATCAGAACATCGCCTGCTGCACCGGAAGGATGCTGGCGTCTTTACTTGGGCCACATGGACTTTATAGCGGACACACTTTTCGTCTTCTGGGCGCCTATGGGGTGGCGCCACCTTGTCTTGCGGCGAGGCGGAGTCGGAGGGCGTTGAGTTTGATAAAGCCTTCCGCGTCGCGCTGGTCGTAGACCTGGTCTTCCTCGAAGGTGACGTGCGCCTGGCTGTAGAGGCTGTTCGGCGACTGGCGGCCAACCACGCGAGCCGTGCCCTTGTACAATTTGAGGCGGACGCGGCCGGCGACTCGCTCCTGGCTCTTGTCGATCAGCGACTGCAGCATGTCGCGCTCGGGTGAAAACCAGAAACCGTTATAGATCAGCTCGGCATAGCGCGGCATCACCTCGTCCTTGAGGTGCATCGCACCGCGATCGAGGCAGAGGCTCTCGATACCGCGATGCGCCGCGAGCAGGATCGTGCCGCCGGGAGTCTCGTAAACACCACGCGACTTCATGCCAACAAACCGGTTTTCGACCAGGTCGAGGCGGCCGATGCCGTGCTTGCCGCCCAACTCGTTGAGCCGGGTCAGCAGCGCTGCCGGTGACAGCGTCTCCCCGTCCACCGCCACAGGGTCGCCGCTGATGAAGTCGATTTCGACATATTCCGGCTGGTCCGGCGCCTGTTCCGGCGCGACGGTGCGGCTGTAGACATATTCCTCCGGCTCTTGCCACGGGTCTTCCAGCACTTTGCCCTCGGCCGAGATGTGCAGCAGATTGGCGTCGACCGAGAACGGCGCCTCGCCGCGCTTGTCCTTGGCAATCGGGATCTGGTTCTGCTCGGCGTACTCGATCAGCCTGGTGCGCGAGGTCAGCTCCCATTCGCGCCACGGCGCGATGACCTTGATGTCGGGCGCCAGCGCGTAATAGCTCAACTCGAACCGGACCTGATCGTTGCCCTTGCCGGTGGCGCCATGCGCCACCGCATCGGCCCCGGTCTGGCGCGCAATTTCGATCTGACGCTTGGCGATCAATGGCCGCGCGATCGAGGTGCCGAGCAGGTATTGCCCCTCGTACAGCGCGTTGGCACGGAACATCGGAAAGACGAAGTCGCGAACGAACTCCTCACGCAAATCGTCGATGAAGATCTCGCGCACGCCGAACATCTCGGCCTTTTTACGCGCCGGCTCCAGCTCCTCGCCCTGACCCAGATCGGCGGTGAAGGTGACCACTTCGCAGCGGTAGGTCTCCTGTAGCCACTTTAGGATTACCGACGTATCGAGCCCACCCGAATAGGCCAGCACCACCTTCCGAACCTGTTCAGCCATACGCCAGCCCTTTAAACTTTGCGCCCGATCGGAGACTCACAATCGCTCCGGCTTTGAACTAGCACATTGGGGAGGTTACGCACATGAAGCTGTCATCATGGTTTGCCGGCTGCGTTGTCGCGCTCAGCGCGAGCGGCGCCGTGCAGGTACAGGCCCAGATGCGCTCGCCGTTTGACGGCGTTTACCAGGGCGTATCGCGCCAGCTGGCCGGCGGTGCGATGTCCACCGGACGTACCCGGAGCTGCGAACCCGATGCGGTGCCCGCGCCCCTGACCATCTCCGGCGGTGTCGCACATGCCGGGTCGCAGCAATACCCGTTGGAAGGAACCGTCAGCCCGCAAGGGGCACTTGTGATGCGTTCGCCGGGGGGCCATTTCGAGGGGCAGATCGATGCTCAGGGTCGCGTCGTCGGGGTGCTGGTGCTGAACTGCAGCTATCAGATGACGTGGCAACGTCGCTAGGAGAGCCGGTACCGGCGCGGTTGCGCTAATCGCTTGTGCCGGCATGCCGCTCGATAAAGGCGAGCACGGCATCCTGCGCGCCGTAATCGTCGAGATCGAGATGACCGGCGTCGGGGGCGCTGAAGAGCTGCTTTGGCTGGTTCGCCGCGGCGAACAAGGCACGCGACAAACGCGGCGGAACGATCGTATCGCGATCCCCCGATAGTACCAGCAGCGGCGACTTGACGGCAGCGATCGCGGCCAGCGAGTCAAAGCGATCCCAGACAAGCAGCGCGGCGGGAATGTACGGATAATGGTATTGGGCCGCCGCGGCGACGCTGGTATAGGGCGACTCCAGGATCACCCCGCGCACCGTCCATTGGGCTGCCACGTGGACAGCGACACCTGTGCCAAGGGACTCGCCATAGAGGATCAGGCGGTTGGGCCCAAACCCCAGTTTACCCAGGAAATTGAGTGCGGCTTCGGCGTCGAGATAAATGCCGGCTTCAGTCGGCGATCCTGGATTGCCGCCGTACCCGCGGTATTCGACCATCAACAGCCCAAGCCCGGCCTGCCCGAAACGGCGCGTCCGATTGCGGCGGTTTCCTAGGCTACCGCCATTGCCGTGGAAGTACACGAGCACCGGCTGGCCCGGCGCCGGGGCGCGAAACCACGCGAGCAAAAGCAACCCGTCTCGCGTCGATAGCGGCACCTCGCGGATCCCGAGCGAGGCCAGATCGCCGAGAGTCGGCCGCGCCGTGTCCGGCACGTAAAGCAGACTGCGTTGGTTGAAATAGATGTAACCGAGGATGCCCAGATAGGCGGCCAACGGCACTCCAAGGACAAGAACGGCGATCGTCACGAGAACGCGGCGCCGAGGCAGAGACAAGGCAGGCGCGGGGCGGAGGAGGCTGGCTCAGGCCGCCGGTGCCGGCGCGGTAACGGTGCGGCGGGCGCGGATGCTGTCCGATTTGAGCTGGCCGCAGGCTGCCGAGATGTCACGGCCGCGCGGGGTTCGCACCGGCGCCGAGTAACCCGCGTTGAACACGACATCGGAAAACGCCGCGATCGCCGCGTCGGTCGAGCATTCATACGGGGCGCCGGGCCAGGGATTGAACGGGATCAGGTTGACCTTGGCCGGAATGCCCTTAAGCAGCCGAACCAGTTCACGGGCCTCGGCCGGACTGTCGTTGATACCCTTCAACATCACATACTCGAAGGTGATGCGGCGGGCGTTGCTCGACCCGGGATAGGTGCGGCAGGCTTCAAGCAAGTCGGCGATGGGGTATTTCCTGTTGAGCGGCACCAGCTCGGTGCGCAACTCGTCAGTCACCGCATGCAGCGAAATCGCAAGATTGACGCCGAGTTCCGCGCCGCAACGCGCGATCATCGGCACCACGCCCGCGGTCGACAGCGTTATTTTTCGTTTCGAGATCGCCAGCCCCTCGGGGTCCATGACGATCTTCATCGCGGCGGCGACATTGTCATAGTTGTAGAGCGGCTCACCCATCCCCATCAGGACGATGTTGGTGAGCTGCCTGTCTTCGTGCGGCGACGGCCATTCGCCGAGCGCGTCGCGCGCC
Organism: Alphaproteobacteria bacterium; assembly: GCA_019240125.1. Lineage (GTDB taxonomy): Bacteria > Pseudomonadota > Alphaproteobacteria > ATCC43930 > CGMCC-115725 > DATARH01. The sequence goes on along the minus strand of JAFAYW010000042.1, from coordinate 60,826 downwards.
ACCATGATCTGGGCGACGATCTCGCCCGCACCGAGATTGCGCACCAGACGTTGCGTGCCGGTATGGCAGAACGTGCAGGTCAGCGTGCAGCCGACCTGTGACGAAACGCATAGTGTGCCACGATCGGATTCCGGGATGTGAACGGTCTCGGCCTCCTGCGCGTCAGCAAAGCGCAGCAGCCATTTGCGGGTGCCATCGCGGGACACCTGCGCCCGTGAGATTTCCGGTCGCCGCAACGCGTACTGCGCTGCCAGCCGCTCGCGAAACCCCTTTGCCAGATTGGTCATCACGGCGAAATCGGTGACGCCGCGATGGTAGATCCAGTGCCACAACTGGCGTGCCCGGAACGATTCGGCGCCAAACGCCGACATTTCCGCCTTCAGCTCGTCACGCCCGAGGCCGACCAGGTTGGTGGGTTCGGCGATCGACGAGTTGGCGGTTTCGGCAATATCGAGGGGCATCGCCGCTATATGGGGAACGGGGCTCACGGATGAGAGGCCTGCGCCGCCGTCTGTTTTTTGGCCTTATGGCGCGCGTGATGAATCCGCTTATGCGCCTTCGCCTTGGCGACGCTCGGCGCACTGACCGCGGGTGCTGTCGCCGCCGGGGCAGGGTTTGGGGCAGTCGGCGGCGCAGCGGTCGCCAGTGCGGGCTCGCCGGCGCGCGCCACACCGCATGCTTTATCGATCAGCGCCAGCGCCTTGGCAAAACCGCTGAGATTGTAGATGTCGGTGGTCGCCGGGCCGCGCGCCGGAGTGCCCTTGACCACGGCCTGCCGGCTTTTCAGCATCGCCGCGACGATCGTCTTGTCCATATCCGAGGTACGGGCCCAGGCGCTGTCATCCTTGGTGAACAGCTGAAACCTGGTGGTGCCGCCGAGGTCGAGCGCGACCTCGCTGCCCTCCTTGAGCCCATAGCCTTCGACAAAGCTGACCACGTTGGTGATCTTTTCCGCCGGACGATGCGTCACCATCGCCGTGGGGCTTTTCCGCGCGAACCCGCCGGGCTCGCTCTTCTGGGGCTGCCCGACGACGTAGCACACCCGCCCGGTACTGTCCTGCGAGGCATAGGCAGCCCACGAATCGGCACGCCCGAGCGCCTCGGTACCGGGCGCGATGGTGCGGGCCGGTGCCGCTGCCTCTGGCGTGCGGCGCGGATGCGAGGCGGCCGCGACCACGCCGGCCGCGAACGGGACCAACATCACGGTAAGCATAGCGGTACGAACGATTCTGCTCATCGTCGCATCATACAAGGACGGCGGCCTCAGCACCACGGCGCCCGCCGCCGCGTCTCGACACGCCACTCTCCCCTTCGCGACAAAAAAGGCGCACAATAAGCCGATGGAGGAATTCCACGTCCGCGTCGCGCGACCCGGTGACGCTGCCCGCATCGCCCGGCTTGATGTCGATACCTGGCGCGCGACCTATGCGGGCATTCTGACCAACTCGTTTCTCGTCGCCCTGTCGGCGCCGCGCCGCGAGCTTGGCTGGGCGACGGTGATCGAGCGCGAACCGCGCGACGTGCGTGTTGCGACGGATGCGCAGGGTACCGTCATCGGCTTTGGCAGCTGCGGTCGCAGCCGCGATCGAGCCGAGTTCGCCGGCGAGGTCTTCACCCTCTATATCGGGCAGGATTGGCAGAATCTGGGTATCGGGCGGCAATTATTGCTGTCGCTGTTTGAGCGGCTGGTCGATCAGGGCTGCGGCTCAGCGATCATATGGGTCCTGCGTGACAACCCGAACCGCTACTTTTATCAACGCCTCGGCGGTCAGGAAGTACGCCGCAAGAAATTTCCCGTGGGCGGCTCGCAGGTCGAGGCGACGGGCTATGCTTGGCGCGATCTCCCGCGCTTCCTCGAGACGACCGCGCGCGCCAAGGATACCCCCGAGACCTGACGGGACGCTGTGATCCCGCTGTAGCGGCGGCAGGACCTCGGGGATGAGCGGGCTACTGGCGGACAGCCGCGGGGAGCGGCTTGGCTGGCGCCGCGGCCGTGGCACTGCCCTCCTGCCAGCGGCCGGCCTTCTTCAGCGCGTCGGCGACTTCCGGCGGCATGTATTTCTCGTCGTGCTTGGCCAGGACGCTGCTGGCGGCGAATACGCCATCGGCCTGCATGTGGCCCTCGGCCACCACACCCTGTCCCTCGCGAAACAGATCGGGCAGGACACCGTCATAAACGACCGGGATCTCGTGCTGACCGTCGGTGACTCGGAAGGCAATCGCGTGGCCGCTGGCCTGCCGCTCCAGGCTGTGATCCTCGACCAGACCACCAATGCGGATGCGACGCCCGGCAGGTACTCCCTTCGCCGCCAATTCACTCGGGCCGTAGAAGAAGACAAGATTGTCATTGAAGGCCGCGAGCACCATCGCGGTGGCACCACCCAACAGACCCAACCCGATCACCAGCGCCAGCAGCCGCCGCCGTTTCCGGGTCATTCGCGGCTTCCGAACTGGCGCTGCAGCCGCGCCAGGGTGCGCACACTCTCGCGATGGCGTTGCCACGAACTGACCATGACACCCCCGAGCACCACGGCCGCAATACCGTAAGCCGGCCAGACATAGACGGCGTATCCGCCCATCGCCAACCAGGCGGAAAGCATCTGCATCACGACCGCACCATCACTGCCGGACCGCGACGCCCGCCGGCTCGGCAACCCCGCCACCGCGAGCCGCCGGCGCCGACACCGCCAGGCCGTGCAGCCGCAGTGCGCGCAGTTTGCGCTCGTTGAGCGCGGTCCGCATGCGCAACAGCAGCAGCCAGCCGAACAACAGCATGAACCCGATAATCATGACTAACAGCGGCAGCAACAGCGACTTGTCGATTGTCGGACCGCCAAGCCGGACGATGCTCGCGGGCTGGTGCAGCGTATTCCACCAATCGACCGAGAATTTGATAATCGGAAGATTGACCACCCCTACAAGCGCCAGCAGCGAGCCGGCCTTGGCACCGCGATTGGCATCGTCAAACCCGTTCACCAGCGCGATATAACCGAGATAGAGAAAGAACAGCACCAGGACCGAGGTGAGGCGCGCGTCCCAGACCCACCAGGCGCCCCACATGGGCCGGCCCCATAAGGAACCGGTTGCGAGACAGACAAGCGTGAACGCGGCCCCTACCGGAGCCGCCGCCTGCGCGGCGACTTCCGCCAGCGGATGGCGCCAGACCAGGGCCACCGCGCTGGCCACCGCAATAAAAAGATAGACCGAGGATGCCATCCAGGCCGACGGCACATGGATGAACATGATGCGAACGCTCTCGCCCTGCTGATAGTCGGGCGGGGCAATTACCAACGCCCAGGCCAGCCCTGCCGGCAATACAATGCCGGTGATCAGACCGAGCCATGGCAGCACTGCGCCGCTCACGCGCATGAAACGCGCTGGATTGGCTAAACGAGAGAGCATCGGCCTGCTGCGATCTCCAGAACAACTGCCGCAGTTTAACCTAGTACCGCGCCGGCGTCAGCGCGAGGTGGCGTCGCAGCCGAAACAATCGTGCCTTGGCGCCACTAGTCGAGCGCCTGCCGCACGGCAGCGGCGGTGGCCAGAGGGGCCAGGGGCAATGCCGCAAGAGTCACCGCCGCCAGCAGCAGCAGATGCGGCCGCACGCCGGCGCCCGTCAGCGCCGCTTCGACCGCGCCGGTGCCAAAGATCAATATCGGTAGAAAGAGCGGCAACACCAGCAGGGACACCAGAACGCCCGGTCGCCGCGCCCCCAGCGTCAACGCGGCGGCAATCGCCCCGAGCAGGCTCAACGCCGGCGTGCCGATCGCCAGTCCGGCCATCAGGACCGGGATGGCGATCGGGTCGAGATCGACAAAGATCGCCAGGACCGGGCTCAGCACCACGAGCGGCAGCCCGGTTGCAACCCAATGCGCCGCGACCTTGGCAAGGACCGCGATCTCCAGCGCGGAGGGAGACAGCGCGATCAGGTCAAGCCCGCCATCGGCATGATCCATCGCGAACAGCCGGTCGAGACTGAGCACCGCGGCGAGCAGCGCCGCCACCCAGATGATGCCGGCCGCGATGCGCCCCAGGAGTTCCGGCTCCGGCCCGACACCGAACGGATATAACAATACCGAAAGAATGAAGAAGCCGAGGACCAGCCCGACATCGCCGCCTTGACGCAATGCCAGCCGCAGGTCGCGCCGGAACAGCCCAAAAAACGCCGCGAACACAGCGCGTCACCACAGCATCGCAAGCGGATCGTCGGGCTGCACGGCGTAATCATCAAGGCTGATCGAAAGCGCCTGGGGCACATCGATCGGCTGATGCGTTGCCAGCGCGACACGGCCGCCGCCGGCGCGATGGGCGGCAATGGCCGCGACCAGCCGTGCCTCACCATCCCTGTCCAACGCAGCAGTCGGCTCGTCAAGCAGCCAGATCGGCGCCGGCGCCGCAATCAGCCGCGCGAGTGCAAGGCGACGGCGCTGTCCCGCCGACAGCCAGCGGCACGGCCAGTCGGCGACGCGATCGAGGCCGAAGGTCATGAGCCCCATGTCGATCGCGGGATGCGCCGCACCGTGCAGAGTGCACCAGAAGTGCAGGGTTTCACGCGGGGTCATCGCGGGTTTCGCGGCATCGAGGTGGCCGAGATAGTGCAACGCCCCCCGGTAGCGTGTGACATCGGCGGCAACTGGCTCGCCGTGCCACAGCAATCGCCCCGCCGCCGGTGGCAGCAGGGTGGCGAGCAGCCGCAGCAGACTGGATTTGCCAGTGCCGTTATGACCGGTGAGAACCAGGGCGCCGCCCGCCGCTAATCGAAAATCGAGACGTGCCAGAACAAGCCGCTCGCCGCGACGGCAGGCGAGTCCCTCACCCACCAGATCGCCCGGCAGCGCACTGACGGCCGCGGTTTCGTTACTCACGCTCATGGCGGCGAACAATAGGTATAAAAAGGCGGCTCCGGAGGGGGAGTTCCGGAGCCGCTTTGTGTCCGACCGGGAGTGCCGGCCGGGCCGGAGGTTTGGGGGACAAACCTGTAAGGATGAACCCTACATGTGCATTAACGACGCGAAATGCGACTTCCGTTTGCGGGAATTGCGGCGATTCAATGATGAAACTTATCAATTTGCACCAACCCATCAGACGCCTAGGGCTTCCGGGCGAGCCGCACCCGCGAGCGCCCGATTCGGTATCAGGGGGGCTTTGTAATTAATCCTGCCGAGCCCGTGCCGCTCGTAATGAGCAGCCGACATACCACAGCTATGCAAAACGGCAACAGTGCGGCCCTAATGTCGGCCTGGCCAGATAGAGCGCCTTTCGCGAAAGCCACGCAAGTTGCTAAGCAACCGCCGGTTAGCTACGCTTTCGTCGACGCGCTTGTGAGCGCCGGGGTTGGGGGGACGACTTGTCGGGCTCTATTGTTGGGTACTTGTCGCGGGGCGTTCGCTGGGGGCGGCATTTGGCGATTGCCGCGCTCGCCATCTGCGTCTTTGGCGGTGGCGGCGCGTCCGCACAGTCGCTATCGGCTGGTGAACGGGCGCAGTTGCAGGCACAGAAGGATTCGTTGTTCCAGCAGAACTTGCGGGAGCCGGGGAATCTCGATGTCGCGTTCGCCTACGCCGATGTGTCAGCCAAGCTCGGCGACAATGAAGCGGCGGTATCGGCGCTGGAGCGCATGCTGCTATTCAACCCGAACCTGCCCCGGGTCGACCTCGAACTTGGCGCATTGTATTTCCGTATGGGGTCATACGAGATCGCGCGGACGTATTTCGACAAGGCTCTCGCGGCCAATCCGCCACAAGACGTGACCGATCGGATTAACACCTACGAGGCACAGATCAATCATCTGAACTCGCCGCAGCAGTTGACCGGCTATCTGTTCTTCGGCGGCCAGTATCAGTCCGACGCAAACGTCGCACCGGGGTCGCCGCTGGTTCACTCACCGGTCGGCGACGTCTTGCTGAACAGCCAATTCGTCAAGCTGCCGAGCTCAAACTTCTTCGCGACGGCGTCGGCGCTCTACACATACGATCTGGGCAATCAAGACCGCGACACAATCGAGGTGCTGGGTACCGGCTTTGCCAACCATTACGGCCGCGCGACCGTCAATCGCCTCGATCTCGGTCTGGCCGAGATCACCGCCGGGCCCCGGTTCAACTACAACAAACCGTTCAATGGGGTCGACACCGCGACATTGAAGCCCTACGCGATCGTCAACGACGTATCCCTGGGCGGCAATCAGTATTTCCATACCTTTGGCGTCGGCGGCGAGAGCACCGCGCTGGTCTGGGATGACCTGCGGCTCAAATCGGTGTTCGAATACCGCAACAAGATCTTCCAGGACGCACCCGATCGGCCGGTTTCCAGCGGACTCAATGGCAGCGACAAGCTGTTCTCGCTGTTCGCCAGCAAGCCGATAACGTCGCAGCCCTTCTATTCCGAGCTCAACCTGGAATTTGACTTCCTCGATCAGGATACCAAGTTCGCCTACTACACCAATAAGAGCTACGCCGGATCAGTGGCCTATAAGCTGCGCTACAACGATCCCATCGGCTTGTCGCGATACCCGATGGAGACCACCTTTTTCGGAAGCCGCAGCTACGCCAATTACGCGTCGCCCGACCCGTGCTGCAACACCAGCAGGACCGGATTTGGCACGAGCGATCGATACGATCGGCACTGGCGGTTTGGCGTCAGCCAGGCTGTCCAGCTGTGGGATAATGTTGATTTGGTTGGGCAGTTCCAGCGCGACATCGTGTCATCCAACCTGTCGCTCTACGCCTATACCAGCAACAGCATCCTGCTAGGCCCGCAAATCCGCTTCTAGGCGTCGCCGCAATCAAGGTTAACGCGGCTGCCGGCACGCACCGCGCCACAGGCACAGCATGACAGCGCGGTCGTCTATCAGTATTGTATCTTTGTTATTTATCAACCGGGCGTACTGGCCGTTCGACTGCCGCCGCCCGGTCGCCAGGGGAGGCATTAATGCCCGGTAAGGGTTCCTTTAAGCTGCGTGTCACCCTGCTGGCGAGTGCTGTCTTTATGGCTGTCGCGGGTCCGCTCGGGGCCCAGGAAAAGGTCGGCGTCAACAGCGCGGTCAACCCGCAGGCAACGGGCACGCCGCCCGGGGGCACAACCCGCCAGCTGGTGATCGGGCAGGATGTCGTCTTCAACGAACACATCAATACCGGCCCCGCGGGGCAAACCCAGTTGCTGTTCGTCGATGAATCGTCGATGGCAGTCGGGCCGAGTTCTGACCTGACGATCGACCAGTTCGTCTACGACCCGAAAAGCGGCTCCGGCAAACTGGCGATGAGCGCAACCCGCGGATTGCTGCGGTATGTCGGCGGCAAACTCAGCAAGCAGGACGAGGCCGTCACGCTGAAGACCAGCACCGCGACCTTGGCGGTGCGCGGCGGCGCCTTTATCGTCAATGTCGGCCCCAATGGCACGACCAATGCCGTCTTCATCTATGGCAAGGGGCTGACCGTCACCAGCAACACCGGCGGCATCACCACGGTGACGCGCCCAGGTTTCCAGACAACCGTCGTCGCCGGCAGCCCGCCAACGACGCCGGCGCCGCAACCGCCGGGCCAGCTCGCGCAATACTTGGCGCAGCTTGACGGGCGCAGCGGCGGAAACGGCGGCGCCAGCTCGATCCCAAGCGATTCGATTGTGGCCAATAGTGGCATCTCGCAGAACATCTCGGGCAATTTGCCATACAGCATTCAGCAGGCGCTGAACCAAACCCCGAATACCCAATCGTCCGGCACCAACCAGACCGTGCTGGCGACAAATACCCTGGCTCAGACCCAGAACGCCGCGAATTCGGGCCCCGACTGCGCTGCGGCGGGAACCTGCTCGTCGAGCAGTTCGGGAGGTGGCACCTCGTTCATCGGCGGCGGCAGTTCCGGAGGTGGTGGCGGCACCGGTGGCGGTGGTGGCGGCGGTGGCGGCTCTGGAGGAGGAGGCGGTGGTGGTGGAGGCGGCGGTGGTGGGACACAGACGACCACGCTCTCGTTTAACGGCCGCGTGCGTAACACGAACGGCAACGGCACCGCGCAGGGTTTTGTCGGACAGACCGGCAACGCCGATATCGCCTATCAAGCAGCGACGCTGAGTTTCCCGCAGGGCAGTCCGAACAGCGGCGTGTTCACGGGTACGTTCAATAGCAATGGCGGCAGCCTCGGGAATTTCAGCTTTCCGCTAATACCGGGATCGGCAACGTTCTCCGGTACGTCGAGCGTTCTCGGCCCCATCACCGGCTCGAGCTTCCTGTCGGCGGATAACAGCTATTTCTACGCCACGATCATCCCGACCAACCAGCCGACTGAGCGGCTGTTCATCTCGGGGGGCACGCCGGCCAATTCGCAGGCTTTCGCCCAGACCGGCAGCACCCGGATCCTGGCGTTCACCGTACAACCGGATGCGGCGCTGCAATCCAACATCCCGTTCATTCGCAGCCAGGCCGGAGGCAATCTGCCAAACGCACAAGTGTCGCCGCTGTATGTCGTCGCGCCAGCAAGCAGCCCGATCGGCAACGACTCGACATCGGTCGGCGCGCGCGCCCTGCAAGCGAGCCTCGCGATCAACGGTCAGGGGGCGAATCAGCAATCCGTGATTTCGGTGGCGACTGGGTCCGTCGCGACATCGCTAAACAACCCGAACAATCCGACGCCGATGCTCGGCGGCGTGGTGCGCGGTTCCTCGCAGCTCACGGCGAGCGGCACGCCGGTGCGGATCGCATCCGGGCTCACCTCGTCGCCAGATCCAACCGGAACCAGCATCTATGGCAACAACTCAATCACCGGGTTCACCCTCGGTCAGACGCAGTACGTCAATAACGGCAACGGCACGCTGGGGGCGGCGGTCATACCCTCTACCTCCAGCGAGGTCGCGCTAAATGGCACATCAACATCCTATGGGTTTGCCCAGCCGGCGCTCCCAACAACGGTGCCGACCAGCGTCAGCACCACCAACCGGACAACTCAGGCGCTCACGGGGACATTTGGCGGATTGATGTACTCCACCGCGCAGTCAACTCCCTACGCAGTGCAAGGCAACACTCTGATCTCGACCGACGCATCGACCAATCGGGTACAGGCGACCTTCGCGAGCACGCAAACGACGTCAACCAACGTCACAAGCCTGACCATGCAGTATGGGGGGCTGACTGGAAACGTGAACGGCGGCACGGCGTTTATCGACAATAGTCACTTTGCCGCGCTGGAGAGCCAGCAAAGTCCGCAGCAGGTCAATGGGCAGAACCTGGTAGTCAACGGCAGTACCGCGGATGCCGGCAAGCTCTACCTAGTCAGTTCAGGCGCCGCCGGAACGCCGACCCAATTACTGCCGACCGGTGCCTCGTTCTGCCAGTGCCAATACCTGCAATGGGGCTACTGGGGCGGCGACCTGCGGACCGGCGACGCTACCGATAGCAACGTCTCCCAGGTCAACCGCGCGCACATCAACACCTGGATTGCTGGCACGCCCACTTCGGTCGCCGACCTCAACAGCCTGATCAGCCAATCGGCAACCGCGACCTACAACGGTGCGGCGATCGGGTCGGTGTTCAATAATGGCAGCAGCTACCTAGCGGCTGGCGGGTTTAACGGGAGCTATAATTTCGGCACGCAGTCGGGCTCGATCGCGATCACCAATTTCGACGGTCGCAATTTCGGCGCTTCCGGGCGCGCGCCTCTCAGTGGCGCCAATTACAGCTATGCCGCCAGCGGCAATGGCATGAGCGGCAGCGTCAACGGCACGTTCTACGGCCCCGCCGCAGCGGAAACCGGCGGAAATTTCGCGCTGCAATCGACCGTTCCCGGCGTCAATTATCTCGCCTCCGGGACATTTGCCGGCAAGCGTTAGGCGACAAAGCCGACACCAACGTCAATGGGACCGGGCGCCTTTATCCGGGCGCCCGACCCCTTCCAGTTTGAGCGACGGCCCGCGCCAGCCCCTTGCGCTGGATTGCGGCCGGGGAATCTAGTAACGCTGGTGCCGCCCGTAAGCCGCCGGATAGACCCTGCCGATGCCGCTCGTCCTCTACAATTCGCTGACCCGCCGTAAAGAGAATTTCGCGCCGATCGAGCCGGCCAAGGTGCGCATGTATGTCTGCGGGCCGACGGTTTATGACCGCGCCCATATCGGCAACGCTCGCGCCGTCATCGTGTTCGATCAGCTCTATCGCATGCTGCGGCATCAGTACGGCGCTGCGCATGTCAAATACGTCCGCAATATCACCGATGTCGAAGACAAGATCATCGACGCGGCGCGGGCCAATGGCGAAGCGATCGAGGCACTGACCGAGCGCACCACGCGGCTGTTTCACGACGACATGGCGGCGCTCGGGGCCCTGCCCCCGGATGTCGAGCCGCGCGCCACCGCGCACATCCCGCAGATGATCGCGATGATCGAGCGATTGATCGCCGCCGACCATGCTTATGCGGCCGAGGGCCACGTGCTATTCGCCGTCGCCTCATGGCAGGGTTATGGCAAGCTGGCGCGCCGCAGCCGCGACGAGATGGTGGCCGGCGCGCGGGTCGAGGTCGCGCCCTACAAGCGCGACCCCAGCGACTTCGTGCTGTGGAAACCGTCGGACACGGACCAGCCGGGTTGGGACAGCCCGTGGGGCCGTGGCCGCCCCGGCTGGCATATCGAATGCTCGGCGATGAGCGAGGCGCATCTCGGCGAGACCTTCGATATCCACGGCGGCGGGATCGACCTGATCTTTCCGCATCACGAAAACGAGGTCGCGCAGAGCGAGGCGGCACATGATGGCCGGCCCTTTGTGCGCTTCTGGGTGCATAACGGCTTCCTCTCGGTCGAAGGCGAGAAGATGTCGAAATCGCTCGGCAATTTCGTCACGACGCACGAGTTGCTGGAGCGCGGCGTGCCTGGAGAGGCAATCCGGCTGGCGCTGCTCTCGACGCATTACCGCGACCCGCTCGACTGGACGGAAGACCGTCTCAGTCAGGCGCGGCAAACCCTTGATCGCTGGTATCGCGCGTTGCTGCGTTGGCCAGCAACGCACGCTGCCGTCTCCGAAGCGGTCGATGCCGCATTAGCGGACGATCTGAACACGCCCTTGGCGATTACCCATCTGCACGATCTGGCAGCGGCGGTATACCGGACACAGGAACCCGCGGAAAAAGCCGCGTTGCAAGCGCAGTTAAAGGCCGGCGCCGGGTTGCTGGGTCTGCTGGAGGCGCCGCCGGGCACCTGGCTGCAGGGCGGCGGTGACGGTTCTGCGATCGAAGAACGGATCGCTGATCGCGCGACGGCGAGGATGGAGCGTCGCTTTGCCGATGCCGATCGAATCCGCGCCGAACTTGCGGCGGACGGGATTATTCTGGAGGATAAGCCGGGCGGCGCTACCGAATGGCGCCGCGTCTGACCCTGCGATAGCCCCCAGGCTTACACCAGGAAAATCGCCATGCCGGCCAGCACAAGCACGACCACGATCAGCGCGATCTTGAGAAACCAGGTAAAGCCGATCCAGGTGCGGCGGTGCCGCTCCAGTTCCGGATCGATCGCGGTCAGCATTGGTCGCCTCGCGGTTGCGTTCTCTCGCTCGCTGGTATAGCCGAACCGGGTGGCGAGGCAAGCGACTCTAGCGGGTTGAAGACGACAATATCGGGCGACAACCCGCCAGCGATCTTCACCGTGTTGCCGGCGATGCGGGTTCGGCCCTCGGCAATGGCGCGCAGGGCGAGCGGGTAAAGGCGATGTTCCGCGGCGAGGATGCGGGCAGCCAGTCGGTCCTCATCGTCGCCCGGCTCCACGGGCACCACGGCTTGCCCGACGATCGGTCCGGTATCGACCGCGGCACGCACGAAATGCACGGTGCAGCCCGAGAATTTGACGCCAGCCGCGAGGGCCTGGCGCTGCGGGTGCAAACCGGGAAATGCCGGTAACAGCGACGGATGGATGTTGATCAGCCGATCGCGCCAGGTAGCAACAAAGCTATCATCCAAAATGCGCATGAACCCGGCGAGCGCCACCAGCTCCACCCCGGCGTTATGCAACGCCGCCTTCGCCGCCTGCGCGAATGCGCCACGATCGGCTGCTGGAAAGGTGAGATGCGGAATGCCGGCCGCCGCTGCCTTCTGCAGTCCGGGCGCATCTCTCCGATCGCTGACGACCACAGCAATCTCAGCCGGGTAGGCGTAATCGGCTGCCGCGTCAATCAACGCCTGGAGATTGGAGCCGCGTCCGGAAATCAGGACACCAGTCTTGACCCGCGCCATTCGCATGCCGTTCGCTTTGACCCACCGCTGCCGGGTGTTCTCGGGGCCACCGTAGCGTCTGCGCAGAATCTGCGCTATCACCACAGAATGTCACAGGAACCGGCAAGCTACGCGCGTCGGCCGGGACCGGGCTCGATGCTCATAGCCGCGGTTCTGCTGCTGCTTACCGGGATCGCCCCGGCCACAGCCGATGATCAGGACCAATTCTCGGCCACGGTGCCGGTGGATGCGACGGCGGAATCTCCCGCCAAGGCCCGCGAGATGGCATTGCTCGACGGACAGCGGCGCGCGCTTGCTGCGGTCGCCGAGCATTTGTCGAACGGTGGGACGCCGGTCAAGGTACCGAAGCTCGACGACAAGGCGATCACCAACCTCGTCACCAGCTTCGATGTGGTCCACGAACACACGTCGGCGGTGCGGTATACAGCGGACTACACATTTCACTTTCGCCCCGGCGAAACCCGCAGGCTGCTCGGCGTCAGCGCGAACGCCAATACCGCTGCCGGGGCTACCGCTGGACCAAGCGCCGGAGGAAACCCTGTTGCCGGCTCCGCGCCAAACGCCCCCGACCAGAGCGCTGATACCGGAAAGCCGATTGTCGTGCTGCCGGTCTACCAGGCAGGAGCACAGGGACCGGCGCGACTGTGGGATGAGCCAAACCCATGGCGTGAGGCCTGGGACCAGCACCCGCCTAATGTGGGTGTGCAGCACGTGATCGTGCCGCTGGGCGATGCCGGTGATGTCGCAACGATCGATGCCGATAAGGCACGCAGTGGTGATGCCGCCGCGTTATCCGCGATTGCCAAACATAATGGCGCTGACGAGGCATTGGTCGCTGTCGCATCTCTGCAGGGTCCCGCCGATAAGCCGAGCAGCATAGATATCGCGGTGCGGCGCTATCGCGGCGGACAGCTCGCCGATTCGCACAGCGATTCGGTAACCGCCAATCCTGGCGAGACCAGCGATGCGATGGTAAGTCGAGCAGTCGCCACAGTGGGCGCCGACATCGCTGGCGGTTGGAAAAAGGACACGAGTGCGCGGGCCGATCAGGAAGGTAGCCTGACGGCTGTCCTGCCAATTACTGGCCTCGACGATTGGGTGCACGCACGCGACCGCATCGCGGCTGTCTCCCTGGTTCGTAAGATCTCGCTCGTCGCCCTGTCGCGACAGGAGGCCACGATCGAGATTGGCTACAAAGGGAGCATTGATCAGTTGAAGGACGCGTTTGCCGGTATCAACTTGACCCTCGCGCGGGGTAACCCGATGTGGCGGCTGAGCCGCGCCGAGCCATCGCATACCCAATAGCGTGCCGCTCCTGTAAGTTAATCGCATGGTTCCCGAGACCACCCCGGGCCCGAAACTGGCGGCGCCCCCGATGATGAGCGAGGCCGCGGTCTTGAGCCCCGACCTCAACCTGCCGAATCTGATCACGCTCGCGCGTCTGGTCTCGGTGCCGTTTGCCCTCTGGCTGATCCTCGATGAGCGCTACGGCGCGGCCTTCTGGCTGTTTGTCGCGGCCGGCATTTCCGATGGGCTCGACGGCTATATCGCCAAGCACTTCAACCGACGAACGCGGCTCGGTGCGCTGCTCGACCCCGCAGCGGACAAATTGCTGCTGACGGGGGTGTATCTGACGCTCGGCTATGGCGGTCAATTGCCAATCTGGCTTGTTGTATTGGTGGCCGGGCGAGATATCGCGATCGTGCTTGGTTTCGCGATCATCCACATGATCGCCAACGCGCCGCGCCAGTTCGGGCCGCTTTATGTCAGCAAGGTCAATACCTTCCTGCAGATTGCATTGGTTGGCTTTGTGCTGGCGCGACTTGGGCTCGACATCGAGGCGGGTCCGGTCACCTGGATGCTGATCGTGTTGACCGCGATCACAACCTTGCTGTCAGGGTTTTCCTACCTGTGGCGCTGGCTGCGCTTGCTGCGGCCGGCGGACCGGACCCTGTGAGCCCACGAATTTATCGCACGCTGTTCTGGCTCGGCCTGCTGCTGCTCGCCATTCTCGCACTCGGTCTGGTACAGGGCATTCTGATGCCGTTCGCCACCGGATTTGCGTTGGCCTATGTCCTGGCGCCCGGTGTCGGCCGCCTGGAAAGTTATGGCGTGCGCCGGGGTCTCGCCAGTCTGGTCATCTTGATCGCGTTTGTGCTAGCGCTGGCTCTCCTGCTCGTCATCCTGGTACCGTTGGTGCAGGGCCAGATCGTACAGCTGATCACCAAAGTACCAAGCCTGGTGCGGTGGTCGCAGGACGAGGTCGGCAAATGGCTCGTGCTATTGCAGGAGCGGCTACCCGCGGACGACGTTGGCAAGGTACGCGATCTGATCGGCGCCAAACTGGCGGAGGCGATCACCTGGATCGCGGGGCTGGTGCAGGGCCTGCTGACCAGCAGCCTGGCGATCCTCAACATCCTCTCCTTGGTTATCGTGACCCCGATCGTGACGTTTTTTCTGCTGCGTGACTGGGAGGAGATGGTCGCGCTGATCGATTCCTACCTGCCGCGCCAATCCGTCGAAACGGTACGGGGGCAGGCTCGGCTGGTCAGCGACACGCTGGTCGGCTTTATCCACGGGCAGGCGCTCGTCTGTCTGATCCTCGCGGTCTATTATGGGATTTCACTGACCTTGGCCGGGCTTGAATCGGGGTTGGCTCTGGGCATGCTGATCGGCGCGTTGGCCATCATCCCGATGCTGGGCGTAACCACCGGCCTCATCCTCGCGCTCGGCCTCGCGGCGTCGCAATACGGCAGCTGGACCGAGGTTCTGCTCGTCGGCGGCATCTTTGCCATCGGGCAATCGGTCGAGGCCAACATCCTGACCCCAAAGCTGGTGGGTGACCGCATCCACCTGCACCCCGTCTGGGTCATCTTCGCGC
The DNA here is from genome assembly GCA_019240125.1 of Alphaproteobacteria bacterium. Classification (GTDB taxonomy): domain Bacteria; phylum Pseudomonadota; class Alphaproteobacteria; order ATCC43930; family CGMCC-115725; genus DATARH01. Next base: position 45,751 of record JAFAYW010000042.1, on the reverse strand, counting down.
TGTTCGCGGGCGGTACGCTGTTCGGGTTCGCCGGGATTCTGGTAGCGGTGCCGGCGGCCGCGGTGATCGGCGTACTGGCGCGCTTCGCTCTCGCGCAATATCGCCAGAGCAGCCTCTATGACGCGCGGTCCAATCCACAGGAGCCCGGTCCGGAGAACGTGACGAACCTGTCGCGCCTGCGATGAAACAGATAAGCCTGCCTCTGCCGCCGCGGCAGCGGGCTTCGGGCCGGATTGATTTTCTGGCGTCCGACAGCAATCGGGCGGCGCTTGGCTGGATCGAGCGCTGGCCGGATTGGCCGGCCCATACGCTGATCCTGCATGGGCCGCCGGGCAGCGGCAAAACCCATCTCACGCGCCTGTGGCAGGAGCGCTCGGACGCCATCGTTCTCGCCGGCCCGGAGCTGACAGACCAGACGCCGGCAGGGCTGGCGCCGCGCCGCGCCATTGCCGTCGATATGGCCGACTCAGCTTCAGAGCGGGCACTCTTGCACCTCTATAACTGGAGCAAAGAAACTGGCGGCAATGTGCTGATCGTTGCGCGCCAAGCGCCGCTGCGATGGGCGGTAGCGCTGCCCGACCTCGCCTCGCGCCTGCGCGCCGCTCCCGAGGTTGCGATCGGCACCCCTGACGATGCGTTGCTATCCGCCGTGCTGGTCAAGCACTTCGCCGACCGTCAGGTGCGGGTCGAGCCATCGCTGATCGGTTTTCTGTTGCGCCGGATGGAGCGTTCGCTCGCGGCCGCCGATGCCATCGCGGCGGCGTTGGACGATGCCGCGCTCGGACGTAAAGGGCCGATCAGCATTCCGCTGGCCCGCCGCGTCATCGCGGAAGCGGGCCTCAGTCCAGAAGCCCGAGATCCCTCGGCGTAACGTAAGCGGCGAGCGGCACATTGCCTTCCGCCAGCGCATTCCATGGACCGGCGATGGTGAAGCTGGCGCGCGCCGAGGTCGGAAACTTCCCCTCGGCCAGCATCGCGTAAAGCGGCGAAGACGGTTCGGCCAAGGCGACGGCCAACTCGTGCAGCCCGGGATTGTGCCCGATCACCAATACCGCACCGATCGTTTCGTCGAGCAGGCGCAGGCGGCGCAACAGGACACGATGCGAAGCGAGGTAGAGCACGTCCTCGAACAGGATCTGCGGTGTCGCAGGGAAGGCCGCAAGAGCAAGCTCCGCCGTCTCACGCGTCCGCAGCGATGACGAGCACAGCACCAAGTCGATCGAGTCGAGCGCCGCCGGCAAGGTTTCGCCGATGCGGCGCGCAGTCTCCCGGCCGCGCCGACTCAGCGGCCGCGGCTTGTCGCTCATGTCGTCGTCGCGACTGGCCTTGGCGTGACGCAGCAGGTGCAACCGATGCAACCACCCCTCCGGTGATAATGACGAGCGGGTCTGATGCAGATTAGAACATGTCGGGCGTGATGACGTTCTGTGGTTGGTTGGTTAAAAGTGCAGCGCGCATGGTTTCCGCCGATTTCCGGCGCGTATCCATCTCGGAATGCGGCGTCAGCCACGCCGAATGCGGCGTCACGACCAGCCGCCCCTCCAGCCATTTCTCGCGCGCCCGATAGGCTCGCAGCAGATTGGGGATCGGGTCGACCGGCGGCTCGACCGGCAACACGTCGAGACCGGCGCCGGCGATATGACCGCTGCGCAATGCTTCGCCGAGCGCGTCGAGATCGAGGATCGGGCCGCGCGCGTCGTTCACGACAACCGCCCCCTTGGGCAATAGCGCCAATTGCTCGCGGCCGATCATCCCCTTGGTTTCGCTGGTCAGCGGACAATGGATCGATAGCGTGTTAGTCTGCCGCATCAAATCTTCGAGGGTGGGGGCGCGCTCGATACCAAGCCCCAGCTCATGCCCGTTCGGGTGCTTGGGGTCGTAGAATACGACGCGGAAGTTGAACGCCTTGGCCCGCAGCGCGACAGCCGTGCCGATCCGCCCAAGCCCGACAATCCCAAAGGTCTGAGTGCCGAGCCGCTGGATCAGCGGGTCGTGAAACGAGCGCCAGGGAGCCGGCGGGTCGTGTCGCTGGTGTTCATGATGCAGCAGGATGCCACGGCGCAAGGTCAGCGCCAGCGCGATCGCGTGGTCGGCGACCTCGGTCGTGCCGTAATCCGGGACATTGCAAACCAGCACATTCCGCGCCGCGGCGGCCGGCCGGTCGAGCTTGTCATAGCCGACCCCCATGCGCACGATCGCGCGCAAGTTGGGAAACCGCGCCAGGTCGGCCCCGGTAACCGCGAACCCCATGATCATCAGCCCGTCGGCGGCCGCGCAATCCTCATCAGGGATATCAGCCAGCGACGCCGCATCGCGCTTTACGATGTGGACGTCGGGCCCGAAAATGCTGCGCTCGACCTCGTCGGGCTGCTGCCGGGGCTCGGGGTAAAGGACAGTGACGGGCATGCCGATCTCCCTCGGGTCGTTTCTCGTTGACTATGGTCGGCGGGCTAATGCTGACGCAATAGCGTGAGAATGCGATCGAGCTGTTCGTGGCTGCTGTAGTGAAGCGTCAGGCTGCCGCCGCGCTTCTTGGCAGTCAATGCCACCCGCAAGCCAAGCTGCGCTGCTAATTCGCGCTCAACCGCAGCGGCATCGGCCGAACGGACGGGGCGCCGCGGCGGTGCGGGTTGCGCGGCGCGGCGCCTGACCAGTTTTTCGGTGGCGCGGACATTAAGCCCGCGGCGGATCACCTCGGCGGCGAGATCGGCCGGGTCGGGGGCACCAATCAACGCCCGCGCGTGTCCCGCCGTTAGCGCACCGTCTTCCACCCGGCGTCGCACCGGCTCGGGCAGTAACAACAGGCGCATCGTGTTCGCGACGTGGCTGCGGCTCTTGCCAACCGCCTCGGCCAGCGTCGCCTGACTGCGTCCGAACTCGCGCATCAACCGGTTATAGGCTTCGGCCTCCTCAAAGGCCGACAAATCCTCACGCTGCAGATTCTCGATCAGCGCGATTTCCAGCACGTCGGAATCGCCGAGCGACCGCACCACAACCGGCACGTCGTGCAGCCCCACGCGCTGCGCGGCGCGCCAGCGGCGCTCGCCGGCCACGAGCTCGAAATCCGCCTCGGTCTCGGCGACCGGCCGCACCAGGAGCGGCTGTATGATACCCCGTTCACGGATCGACTGAGCCAACCCCTCAAGTTCATCCTCGGCAAAATGGCGGCGCGGCTGGAACGGCGAGGGACGGATCGACTCGATCGGGACGACACGCGCTCCGCCGGCCGGGTCGGCGACACGCGCGCCGCTTTCGCCAAACAGCGCCGCCAGGCCGCGCCCCAGCGGTTGCCGCTTGGCGCGCAACGGTACCGGCTCGCTCATGCCCGCGCCCGCCGCCGCTCGCGCAGCATTTCGGCCGCGAGCTGCACATAGGCCTGCGAGCCGACGCAGCGATGGTCATAAATCAACACCGGCATGCCATGCGATGGCGCCTCCGAGATACGGACGTTGCGCGGGATCATCGTGTCATAAACCTTCTTGCCGAAATGCTCGCGCACATCCGCCGCCACCAGATCGCAGAGATTGTTGCGCCGATCGTACATTGTCAGCACGACCCCCTGGAGTTCGAGACGCGGATTGAGGCCATGCTGAACCCGCTCGATCGTGCGCATGAGCTGCGCCAGACCTTCGAGCGCATAAAACTCGCACTGCAACGGCACCAGCACGCGATCGGCAGCCACTAAAGCATTGATTGTCAACAGATTCAGCGACGGCGGACAATCGATCAGCACGTCCTCGTAAGCAGCGAGGCGCGAGCGGATCGCCCGTGACAGCAGGAACTCGCGGTGTTCGCGCTGGCTCATCTCCAATTCGGCGCCGGCGAGGTCCTGCGTCGCCGGCACCAGAGACAGACGGGGCACCGCGGTTTCGAGCGTCGCCGCCGGCAATTCGCTCTCGCCGGTCAGCACGTCATAGCTGCCGGTATTGCGAGCCTCGCGCCCAATGCCGAGCCCGGTGCTGGCATTGCCCTGCGGGTCGATGTCGATCACCAGTACCCGGCGCCCGGCCGCCGCGAGCGCCGTGGCCAGATTAACCGCCGTGGTGGTCTTGCCGACGCCGCCCTTCTGGTTGGCGACGGCAATAATGCGCGCCCGGCGCGCCGCCGCGAGCCGCGCGGTAAGCCGGGCAACGGCGGCGCTGCTGCTTCGGCTCCCGGCTCCGATCTCGCCCTCAGCAGCGTCAGTCACGCCGCCTCACATGCTGCAGACATAGGATGACCCCCCGCGGATCGCTCCGGCTGGGATGTTGCGTTACCTGCATCGACCAGTCGCGCTCAGCCGTCGTCACTTCATGCGCCGCGTGCTCTCCTTTTGGGAAGAGACAGAGTGTATGAGGTCCGATAAACAATTGACTCCATTGTAGAAGTTGGTCGAGCGAGGCACAGGCGCGCGCCGTCACAACGTCTACCGCGTGCGGCGGCACGGTTTCGATTCGCGCCGTGCGTATCGTCACCGGCACCGCAGCGACCCGTGCGGCCTCGCGCAGGAAAGCACATTTGCGCGCGTCACTCTCGACCAGTTCGACGTTTGGGACACCGAGGATCGCCAACACCAAGCCCGGAAAGCCGGCGCCGCTGCCGAGATCGATGAGACTGCCGACAGTCGGCGGGATCAGGGCGTGGAGTTGCGCCGAATCGAGAAAATGCCGGTTCCACAGATCATCGATGGTGTTGGCGCCGACCAGATTGATGCGCGGCGCCCATTGCCGCAGCAACGCAGCGTAGGCGTCCAGCCGCTGCAGCGTTTCACGTGAAACACCCGTGGCGGCGGCGAACCCCGCAGGGTCAAGCCGCGCGGTTTTCAGGACGCCGCTTCACAAATTGCAGCAACGCGACCAGCGCCGCCGGCGTCACACCGGAAATCCGCGCCGCGGCACCGAGCGTCGTGGGCCGCGCCGCCGTCAGTTTACCGCGGATTTCCGCCGACAGACTACCCACTGCCGCGTAATCCAGAGTGTCCGGCAATATCAGCGATTCGTCGCGCCGAAACGCGGCGATATCGCGCGCCTGCCGATCGAGATAACCCGAATACCGCGCGTCAATCTCAAGCTGCTCGGCTATGTCAGGCGGCAATGTGCCGAGTTCCGGCCACACCGCCGTCAGCCGCGCCACATCGATATCGGGATGCGCCAGCAATTCGCGAGCGGAACGCGCCACTCCGTCGGCGTTGACCGCGAAGCCGCGCCGCCGCAATGCCGACGGGCTGAGACACAACCCCGCCGCGAGTTGCCGCGCCGCGTCGAGCGCCGTCATCTTGCCCGCGAAGGCCTTCACGCGTTCGCTCCCGATAGCGCCGCACCGCAATCCGATCGGCGTCAGCCGCTGGTCGGCATTATCCGCCCGCAATGTCAGGCGATATTCGGCGCGGGAGGTGAACATGCGGTAGGGCTCGGATGTGCCGCGCGTCACCAGGTCATCGACCAGCACGCCGAGATAGCCATCGGCACGATCGAACACGAGCGGATCGCCACCCCCGGCCGCCAGCGCCGCATTAAGGCCCGCGATCAGCCCCTGTGCTGCCGCCTCCTCGTAGCCGGTCGTGCCATTGATTTGCCCGGCGAAGTAGAGGCCGGAGACCCGCCTTGTTTCGAGGCTGGGGTGCAGTTCGCGCGGATCGACATAATCGTATTCGATGGCATAGCCCGGCCGCCGCATCACCGCGCGTTCAAGGCCGGGGATCGTCGCTATAAGGGCCGCCTGCACATCGCGCGGCAATGAGGTCGAGATGCCGTTGGGATAGATCGTATCGTCGTCTAGGCCTTCGGGTTCAAGAAAAATCTGGTGCCGCTCACGCTCGGCGAAACGCACCACCTTATCCTCGATCGACGGGCAATAGCGCGGCCCCACCCCGGTGATATCGCCGGCAAACAGCGGCGATCGACCGAGGTTGGCGTTGATTATCGCATGGGTGTGCGGATTGGTTTCGGTGATGTGGCAGACGATCTGCGGCGTGGTGATGCGTTTGGTCATGAAGGAAAACGGCACTGGGGGATCGTCGCCGGGCTGCACGTCGAGACCGGCCCAATCGATCGTCGTGCCATCGAGGCGGGGTGGCGTGCCGGTCTTGAGGCGACCCAGCGCGAAGCCGCAGCGCCGCAAGGTATGCGACAGACCAAGCGACGGCGCTTCGCCGACGCGGCCGGCCGCGATCTTCTCGGCGCCGATATGAATGAGACCGCCAAGGAACGTGCCCGTTGTCAGCACGACCCGGCCCGCCGCTATTTCGCGTCCGTCGCCCAGGATAAGGCCGCATACCCGGTTCTGGCCGTCGAGCCGCAGATCCTCGGCGGCTCCCTCGATGATCGTGAGATTGCTGATTTCCGCGAGCAGAGCCGCCATGGCCTGCCGATATAATTTGCGGTCGGCCTGCGCACGCGGGCCGCGCACCGCTGGTCCCTTGCTGCGGTTCAGCAGGCGAAACTGGATGCCGGCGCGATCAATCGCCCGCGCCATGACGCCATCGAGCGCATCGATCTCACGAACCAGATGTCCCTTAGCGAGACCGCCGATGGCGGGGTTGCACGACATTTCGCCGATCGTGTCGCGCCGATGGGTCAGCAAGGCCGTGCGCGCTCCGACCCGACCCGCCGCTGCGGCCGCCTCGCACCCGGCATGCCCGCCGCCAATCACGACGACATCATATGACGCTACCGCTTCGCTCATGGCGGCGGAATTTAGGGAGCGGCGCCCGAACTGTCGAGATTGCCGGGCGATTTCGTAAGCGCTGTTTCACGTGAAACAGCTCGGGGCCACCCGGCACCCATCACTTGCGCCCATCACTTGCCAAGGCAAAAATCGGCGAAGATCACATCGAGCAGGTCTTCGACATCCACCTTACCGGTGATCTGGCCCAGGCTGCGCCAGGCGAGCCGCAAATCTTCCGCCCGCAGCTCCGGCAACGGAGCATTCGCGGAGCGGTGCAGCGCCGCCGCCGCGGCCTCGAGTGCCGCGCGGTGCCGGGCGCGGGTCAGTAATGGAGCGGTGCCATCATAATCTGCCCCGATGCGCGCGGCGATAGCCGAGGTAAGCGCCGCGATGCCCTCGCCGCTCGTCGCCGAAATGGCAAAGGCCCCCGTTGGCAGTGGGGTCTGCCGGTGCCCCAGGAGGTCGCATTTATTGGCCACCAGAAATGTCGTGGTCGCGGACCACGCCGCGGCGCCAGCGGCATCGGCCGGCTCCGTCGCATCATAGACAAACAGGCGCAGATCGGCGGTATCGGCACGGGCGCGGGCGCGCCGCAGTCCCTCCTGCTCGATTACATCGGCGCTGTCGCGGAGCCCGGCGGTATCGGCGAATACGACCGGGTAGCCGGCAAGGTCAACGGCAACCTCGATCACATCGCGTGTCGTCCCGGCGATGGGAGATGTGATCGCCGCCTCGCGCCGCGCCAGCTGATTGAGAAGCGTGGACTTGCCCGCGTTGGGCGGTCCGACGATGGCGAGCGCGATACCGTCGCGAAGCCGTTCACCGCGATGCCCATCGGTCAGATGATGCTGTATTTCGCCACATAGCGCGACCGTTTCAGCAACGATCTGCGCTTCGAGCTCGGGAGGTAGGTCTTCATCGGGGAAATCGATCACGGCTTCGAGATGCGCGAGCAAGCGCAGCAGCCGCGCGCTCCAGCCGCGATACAGCTCGCCGAGCGCGCCCTCAAGCTGGCGCAGGGCCTGGCGGCGCTGTGCCTCAGTATCGGCGGCGGTCAGATCGCCGATCGCCTCAGCCTGGACGAGATCGAGTTTGTTATTGAGAAACGCCCGCCGGGTGAATTCGCCGGGCTCAGCAAGCCGCAAGCCGAGGCGCCCCAGCACCGCCAGCACCGACGTTAGCACCGCGCGGCCGCCATGCGCCTGCAACTCGGCGACATCCTCGCCGGTTACGCTGTGCGGTGCGGGGAACCACAGAACGAGACTATCGTCGAGGGTCTCGTCCGTTGCGGGATCGCGCAGGCGCGCGTGGGTCGCGACGCGCGGGGCCGGCAATCCGCCGGCGATCGCCCGCAACGCGGCGCCGGCATAGGGTCCGGAGAGGCGGATAATCGCGATCGCGGCGCGGCCGGCGGCGGTCGCCGGCGCATAGATCGTCTCGGAAACGAGCTCCGAGAGCGGTGGACTAGCCGACGTTACTTCTGGTCCGGCTGCAGCAGAAGACGCTGCACGCGACCGCCATTTTTGACGTGGGTTTCAAGGATCTCGTCGATGTCCGACGTCGTCTCGTAACGGTACCAGACGCCTTCCGGATAGATGACCAGATTAGGGCCGAGCTCACAGCGGTCGAGGCAGCCGGCGCCGTTGCAGCGGATGTTCTCGATGCCCAGCTGTCGTGCTTTTTCGCGGGCGTAGCCACGCAGTTTCTCGACGCCGCCGAGCGCCGCCGCGCGGGCATTGCACGAGCCGCGCGGATGGCCCTCGGCGCGCTGGTTGTTACAGAAGAAGATGTGGCTACTGTAGAAAAGCGGCGGATCGGCAGTCGCATCTGACATTCGGCTCTCCATCTGGATGAGGCCGGCGGAGCGTCTCTCGCGAGCCGCCGTTCTCGGTCTATATCAGAGTCAAAGGCTAGCGCCTCGCGCCGCTCCCGGCAACCGATCCCGGCGCAGCTCGCCCATTCGCGACACAGGATTTCTCGGCATGGACCAAAACCGCCTCGGCGACGAGACCAGCCCCTATCTGCTGCAGCACAAAGACAACCCGGTTCACTGGCAGGCCTGGAACCCCGATACGCTAGCCAGCGCGCAGGCGGCTGACAAACCCATCCTGCTGTCGATCGGCTATGCGGCGTGCCATTGGTGCCACGTGATGGCGCATGAGAGTTTCGAGAACCCGGCGATCGCCGAGCCGATGAACGAGCACTTCGTCAACATCAAGGTCGACCGGGAGGAGCGCCCCGATCTCGATGCGATCTATCAGCATGCGCTGTCGCTGATGGGCGAACAGGGCGGCTGGCCGCTGACGATGTTCCTGACACCGCAGGGCGAGCCGTTTTGGGGCGGCACCTATTTCCCGCCGGAGGCCCGCTGGGGACGGCCGGGTTTTCCGCAGGTACTCGCCGGCATCGCCAACGCTTATCGCAACGATACCGAGTCGATCGGCAAGAATGTCACCGCCCTGCGCGACGCCTTGCAAAAGCTGGGGCAGCCACAGGCCGGGGATGGGATTAGCCCGGAATTATACGATCGCATCGCTGAACGGCTATTGCGCGAGATCGATCCGCTAAACGGGGGCATCGGCACCGCGCCGAAATTCCCACAATGCGGCATCTTCGAAGTGCTGTGGCGGGGCTGGAAGCGCTCGCGGCGCGATCCGTTCCACGAGGCAGTCACCCGGACTCTCACCACCATTTCGCAGGGCGGCATCTACGACCATCTGGGCGGCGGTTATGCACGTTATGCCACCGATGCGCGATGGTTGGTGCCCCATTTCGAGAAGATGCTCTACGACAACGCCGAACTGATAAGCCTGCTGTCGCTGGTCTGGCAGGAGACCCGCGACCCGCTTTACGCGCAGCGTGTCGCCGAGACGATCGGCTGGCTCGAACGCGAGATGCTCGATCCGAGCGGCGGCTTTTACAGCAGCCTCGACGCGGATAGCGAGCATGAGGAAGGCAAGTTCTACGTATGGCCTGAAGCCGAGATCGACAGTGTCCTGGGTGAGCGCGCCGCGTTGTTCAAACGCTATTACGACGTCACGCCCGCTGGTAATTGGGAGGGGCACAATATCCTGAACCGCCTTGCCCATCCGGAGCTTGCCGATACTTCGACCGAAGCCGAACTGTCGGCCAGTCGCGACTTGCTATTGTCGGCCCGGGCCAACCGGATACGACCTGGCCTCGACGACAAGATTCTGGCGGATTGGAACGGGCTGATGATTGCCGCGCTGGCCGAGGCCGGCCTGACCTTTGACCGCGGTGGATGGATCGATGTGGCGGCGCGCGCCTTCGCCTTTATCCAGCGCGAGATGATCGGCGCCGATCGACGACTGCGGCATAGCTGGCGCGGCGGGCGGGCGCGGCACCCGGCGACCGTCGATGACTACGCCAACCTCTCGCGGGCCGCGCTCGCCTTGCACGAAGCAACAAACGACCCTGGCTATCTGGCTCAAGCCCGCGAATGGGCTGAAGTGCTCGACCAGCATTACTGGGATGCCGCGGGGGGTGGCTATTTCTTCGCCGCCGACGACACGCAGGACCTGATCGCCCGCGCCAAAACCGCGAGCGACGCCGCGGTGCCGTCGGGCAACGGCACGCTGATCGGCGTATTGGTGCGACTCGCCGTGTTGACCGGCGAGGCGGCCTATCGTGAGCGAGCCGAGGCCATCATCCGAGCCTTCGCGGGCGAAGTCGCACGCAACTTCTTCCCGCTGTCGACGCTGATCAACAACGCCGAATTGGCCGCAAAGCCGCTGCAGATCGTGATTGTCGGCGATGCCGGCGATACTGCCGCAGCCGCACTGCAGCGCGCAGCCTACGCCGTTTCGCTGCCGCTGCGGGTCGTGCAATGCGTCGCCCCCGACAGCGCACTGCCGGCTGGGCATCCGGCCTGGGGCAAGGGTCTCGTCGACGGACACGCGGCGGCTTATGTGTGCGAGGGGCCGGTGTGCTCGCTGCCGATAACTCAGCCGCCGGAACTGATCGAAAGCCTTTCCAAGCGGCATTGATGTTCGTTTAATGTTCCTGATGGAGTTGAGCCGATGCCTTCGCTTTCTTTGAACACCCCCGTCGGGCGCTTGACCCTTGATGAAACGGATGAGGCGATCGTCGGCGTCCGCTGGTGCGAGGACGCACAGAGTAATGGCAGCCCTTTGCTGCTCGAAGCAGCGCGCCAATTGTCAGCCTATTTAGACGGGAAGCTAACCGCGTTCGACCTGCCGCTTGGTGCGGCGGGATCGCAATTCGAGCAGGCCGTCTGGGCCGCCATGTGCGCGATCCCCTACGGCCAGACGCGCAGTTATGGCGACGTGGCGCACGAGCTGGACTCCGGGCCGCGCGCCGTCGGGCGTGCCTGTGGCCGAAACCCGATCCCGATCATCGTGCCCTGCCACCGCATTCTCGGTCGCAGCGGCATGGGAGGCTACAGCGGTGGTACCGGCCTGCCCACCAAGCAGTGGCTGCTCGGCCTGGAAGGAGTCTTGCTCAGGGCCGCCTGATCATTGCGCTCGTGACGAGTTGTGGCGCCGCCTCTATCCTCCTGCCATCAAGCAATGAGACGCACGGGAGAGAGCGATGGTGCAGGCAATCCGATTGGCGAAAACTGGCGGCCCCGAAGTGCTGGAGTGGCAGACCGTCGAGGTCGGCAGGCCGGGCGACGGCCAGGTACGGCTGCGGCATACCGCGGTCGGGCTGAATTACATCGATACCTACCAGCGCTCGGGCCTTTACCCGATGGCGATGCCGAGCGGGCTGGGCTCTGAGGCCGCCGGGATCATCGAAGAGGTCGGCCCGGGAGTGTCGGGGCTGAAAGCCGGTGACCGCGTCGCCTATGCCGGTGGCCCGCTCGGTGCCTATAGCGAGTCGCGGGTTATGCCAGCCGATCGGCTGGTTCCGGTGCCGGACGGCATCACCGACCAGCAGGCCGCGGCGATGATGCTCAAGGGCATGACCGCCTGGTATCTGATCCGCCGCACCCATGCCGTGAAGCCGGGCGAGACGATTCTGATCCATGCCGCGGCTGGCGGCGTCGGGTTGATCGTCTGCCAGTGGGCAAAACATCTCGGCGCCACGGTGATCGGCACGGTTGGCGATGAGGAGAAGGGCAGACTGGCCAAAGCGAATGGCTGCGATCACGCGATCAACTACCGCAAGGAAGATTTTGTTGCGCGCGTCGGCGAGATCACCAGCGGCAAAAAGCTCCCGGTGGTCTACGACTCGGTTGGCAAAGACACGTTTATGAAGTCGCTGGATTGTCTGGCGCCGCTTGGGCTGCTGGCCTTGTTCGGGCAATCTTCGGGCTCGGTACCGCCGTTCGATCTCGGCATCCTCGCCGGCAAGGGTTCGCTGTTCGTAACCCGGCCAACGCTCAACACCTACACAGCGAGCCGCGACGATCTGCTGACGGCATCGAGCGATTTGTTCGATGTGGTGAAAAAGGGCGTCGTAAAGCTGGCGATCAACCAGACCTATCCGCTGCGGGACGCAGCCCAGGCGCATCGCAACCTGCAGGACCGCAAAACCACCGGCTCGACAGTGTTTACCGTGTAGCTTTAGCCATCACTGCGAGCGACGCGAAGCAATCTCAACCCGAAGAGTTCGACGGCTCAAGATTGCTTCGTCCGATGACAGGGAACGGTCGGGTCAGGTATTCATCGCGTCGAAGAACTCGGAATTGTTCTTCGATTCCTTGAGCTTGTTGATCAGGAATTCCAGCCCGTCCGACGTGCCCATCGGCATCAACACGCGGCGTAGTACCCACATCTTGGCGAGAACCCCGCGGTCGACCAGCAATTCCTCCTTGCGGGTACCGGATTTGGTGATGTCGAGAGCTGGGAAGGTGCGTTTGTCGGCAACCTTGCGATCGAGGACGATTTCCGAATTACCCGTGCCCTTGAACTCTTCGAAGATGACCTCGTCCATGCGCGAGCCGGTGTCGATCAGCGCTGTCGCGATAATGGTCAGCGACCCGCCTTCCTCGATGTTTCGCGCCGCCCCAAAAAAGCGCTTCGGGCGTTGCAGCGCATTGGCATCGACACCACCCGTCAGCACCTTGCCCGATGAGGGCACGACAGTGTTGTAGGCGCGCGCCAGACGCGTGATCGAATCGAGCAGGATGACGACGTCGCGCTTGTGCTCGACCAGGCGTTTGGCCTTTTCGATAACCATCTCGGCTACCTGCACATGGCGCTGCGCGGGCTCATCGAAGGTCGAGCTGATCACCTCGCCCTTGACCGAGCGGGCCATGTCGGTGACTTCCTCCGGCCGCTCGTCGATCAACAAGACCAGCAGGTAGGTCTCCGGGTGGTTCTTGGCGAGAGCGTGCGCGATATTCTGCAGCATCACGGTCTTCCCGGTCCGCGGCGGCGACACGATCAAGGCGCGCTGACCTTTACCGAGCGGCGTGATCAGATCCAGTACCCGGGTCGTCAGGTCTTTTTTGGTGGGATCATCGAGCTCCAGCTCGATTTTCTCTTCGGGATAGAGCGGTGTCAGATTATCGAAATTGATCCGGTGCCGTAATCGATCCGGCTCTTCGAAATTGATGCTGTTGACCTTGAGAAGCGCGAAATAACGTTCGCCATCGCGCGGCGAGCGAATTTGACCCTCGACCGTGTCACCGGTGCGCAGACCGAACCGCCGCACTTGATTTGGACTGACGTAAATATCGTCCGGGCCGGGAAGATAATTCGCCTCCGGCGACCTTAGAAAACCGAAGCCGTCGGATAGGACTTCGAGAACGCCATCGCCCGTAATGGTGACATCATTTTCCGCGAGCTGCTTAAGCACCGCGAACATCATGTCCTGCTTACGCAGAGAAGAGGCATTTTCGATTTGCAGTTCTTCGGCAAACGCCAGCAGTTCGGCCGGGGTTTTCCGCTTCAGTTCCTGGAGATTCATGGATGTGTCGTCGTCTTTTGGGATGTGGACCCGGTTCGGGCACCGCTGTACGGGACGGACTCCCGCAGCCAGGAGGGCAGATGGAGGTTTGGGAGGTCCGACGGAAACCGGCGGGTTATGGCGGTTTCCCTTACCGAAGGGAGATATGCAAGTCAAACAAGTTTGCAAGACCCACGGTTATTTGATCGCACAATTATCCTATAGCGGCTTCGCCACGACCATCAGCACAATGACAATCATCGCGACAGTCGGCACTTCATTGGCGATTCTAAAAAACCGCGCGTCATGCGGGATCGTCCCGGCAGCAAACCCGCGGCGCCATCGCGACAGCAGCATGTGGAAAACCGTCAGCGACAACACCAGAGCCAGTTTTATCCAGATCCAGCCGCGCTGCCAGTCAACGACACCGGGTGTTGCCAGCAACAGACCGCCAAATCCATACGTCATCAGTAATGCCGGCAGCATGATCCCGCGGAGCAAACGACGCTCCATGACCATCAGCATCGCGGCGCGGTTGGACCCTGGCGGCACGTCGGCGTGGTACACGAAAAGTCGGGGCAGATACAGAAGCCCCGCCATCCAGGCAATGACGGCAATGATGTGCAGTCCTTTGATCCAGGGGTAGGCGGCACTCAACATCGTGGTTTACCGATACGCCGCCGCCATCGCGACAGCCTCGGCGTCAACATCGCCGGTTATCTGCGCCGCAAGCGCGGCGATAAACCGCGGGTTGGCGCCGACAGTGGGAATCCGTTCGTAAAACGGGATATGCAGTTCTTCGGCGACCCGCCGGTAGTCGCGGTCCAGTTCGACAAGCGTCTCTGAGTGCTCTGAGACAAATGCAATCGGCGCGATCACCACGCCAATGCCGTCACACGCCGCCCGTCGCAGTTCATCATCAACAGATGGCCCCAGCCACGCGAGCGGTCCCACCCGGCTCTGGTAGCAGACGGTCCAGTCAACCGGGAAAGGCAAGGCAGCCACGATCGCCTGCGCGGTCGCCCGCACCTCCTCGGGATAGGGATCTCCCGCGGCGACGATCTTAAGCGGCAGCCCATGCGCGCTGAGCAACAGCCGAAAGGGACGGTCTCTGAGCGATGCGAGGCCAGCCTCGATATTGGCGACCAGCGCCGCAATCAATCCGCTCGCTGTCGGGTACGAGCGTATTTCCCGTGTCGGGGCGCTAAGCCCCTGGCGCGCGGCTTCCGCATGCCAAGCCCTGAACGAGGATGCCGTGGTGGTCGTAGAGAATTGCGGATAGAGCGGCAGCAGAATGACTTCGTCCGGCTTCCATTCTTGAACCTGTGTCACGGTAGCGGCTGTCAGCGGATGCCAGTAACGCATCGCGACAAAGCAGCGGTATTCCGAACCCAGCGTCGCCTGCAACGCACTTGCCTGCGCTTCAGTATTCGGTAGCAGCGGCGATCCGCCACCAAGATATTCGTATATCTCGCCCGCCGTTTTGGCGCGTCGCGCTGCGATGACCCAAGCCAACGGCACGCGCAACATCGTTGGCAGGGTAATGATCGCTGGGTCCCGGAACAGATTGTAGAGAAACGGACGTACCGCGCTTGGCGAATCAGGTCCGCCAAGGTTCATCAGAACAACCGCACGCCGCACCATCAGCAATCAGATCGGTTCGGTCAGCAACTGGGCAAGTCTTGCGACATGCTCCGGCGGTGTCTGCGGCAATACGCCATGACCCAGATTGAAGACGAGCGGACCGGAACCCAGCGCTCCGCGGATACGCACCACCGCCGCCTCGAGCGCCGACCCGCCGGTCAGCAACGCGATCGGGTCGAGATTGCCCTGCACCGCCACGCGGCTTTGTAACCGGTCGCGCGCCATCTCAAGGGGAACCACGGTGTCCAGAGCCACCGCGTCAACTCCGGTTTCATCAGCATAGCGCTCATATCGCGGGCCCGCCCCGCGCGGGAACCCGATGATGGGCGTCGCGGGAAAGTGCTGTTTCAGTTGTTGCACGATGCTGCGCGTCGGCCCGATCACGCAGCGCCCAAACAGGGGCTCAGGTAAAACACCCGCCCAGCTGTCAAAAAGCTGGATGACCTCCGCGCCAGCTTCGATCTGGCGCGCAAGGTATCTCACCGTTGCCTCGCTGATCAGGTCAAGCAGCGCGGCAAAACCGTCGGGGTCGCGATAGGCCCACCCCTTGGCCGCGGGATAATCTCGGCTGCCGCCACCTTCCACCATATACGTCGCTACGGTCCAAGGGGCGCCGGCAAAGCCGATCAGGGTGGTCCTGGCGGGCAGTTCACGACGCACCCGCGCGATCGTCTCGTACACCGGATCCAGCGCGCTCAGCCCCTCCAGTCGCAGATGCCGCAATCCCTTGTCTGGAGAGATCGGCTCAAGCACCGGGCCGCCTTCGCGAAACTCCACGCTTTGCCCCAGGGCACGGGGAATCAACAGGATATCGGCGAAGAGGATCGCCGCATCCATGCCAAAGCGGCGGATCGGCTGCAGAGTCACTTCGGCTGCCAGCGTCGGCGTCAGACAGAACTCGATGAAATTAGCCGCGTTGGCCCGCAGCGCCCGATATTCGGGTAGGTAGCGTCCGGCCTGCCGCATGAGCCACCAGGGCGGGCGTGACAAGGTCTGCCCGCTGAGGGCCGCCAAAATGGGCTTCAAAGGCTCCCCAGCCATGGCCCGCCCTTCTTCCTTTTAAGAGAATCTAGATAAGGGATGTAGTTGTAGAGAATGGCTGTGCATCCCGGGGATTGGCAAGCATCCCCAACTTATCCGCGATTTGTCCCCCGCCATCTCGTTTGCCGCTGAATTGTCCCGACCCGTCGAGAATGGTGATATGGTGTGAAATATCAGCAAGTTGGGAGCACCGGTGGTGTGTATAAGCGTCGGCGAAGTTCGGGATGAACCATGATCCCCGGCTTTGCCGGGTGACGCGGCGGGGTTGTTCAACAGCGAATAAGCCGCAGCCGCTTGCGCGAAACTCGGGTATCGTTCTTGCCTCCCTCTGGAAAAGACGGAATTTATGCGCATTAGGCTGAGAACCATCCACAGCTCTGCGTGCGGAGACCGGGCGTCGCAGTCGCGTGTGAGCGCCAGGTGACCGTCAACCGCTTTCACCTGCACCTAGTGTCGGATTCAACCGGAGATACCGTGCATTCCGTTGCGCGTGCTTGCCTCGTCCAGTTTGATGAGGTTCAGGCTATCGAGCATGTCTGGAGCATGGTGCGGACGCTCAGTCAGATCGATCGGGTTCTGGCCGGGATCGAGACTAATGGCGGGCTTGTGCTGTTCACGATGGTCAACGAGTCGTTGCGGCAGGCGTTGCAGGAGGGCTGCCGACGATTGCAGGTACCGGCAATTCCGGTGCTCGACCCGGTCATCAGTGCACTGACCTCACATCTCGGTCGGCAAAGCCGCGGGTTGCCTGGCAAGCAGCATCTTCTCGACAGCGAATATTTCGCGCGCATCGATGCGATGACCTTTGCGATCAACCACGATGACGGCCAGTCGCCATGGGGCATCCACGACGCGGATGTGTGTCTGGTCGGCGTCTCACGCACCTCCAAGACCCCGACCTGCCTCTATCTCGCCAATCGCGGGATCAAGGCGGCGAACGTGCCGTTTGTTCCGGGTGTCGCGTTGCCCGCCGAGTTGATGGCGGCGGAAAAACCGCTGATTGTGGGACTGACCAATGAGCCGGAGCGGCTGATCCACCTCAGGCGTAACCGTCTCAGCATGCTCGATCATAACGAGGCAACCGATTACACCGATACCGAGGCGGTACAGGCCGAGGTACGTGAGGCCCGGCGGGTATTCGCCGAGCGGAAGTGGCCGGTCATCGATGTGACGCGCCGCTCGATCGAAGAGACCGCGGCGTCGATCTATCGGCTTTACATGCGGCGGGCCGGTGCCGAGCAATGAGCGGCTGATCCTCGCCTCGGCGAGTACGGCACGGGCGGCACTCCTCGCAGGCGCGGGTCTCGACTTCACAATCGTCCCGTCAGCCTTTGATGAAGACGCCGTGAAGCGCGAGGCGTTGAGGCGCGGTGATTCGCCCGTGACCTGCGTCGAACTGCTCGCCGTGGCGAAAGCGTCGGCGGTGTCGCGGCTGCATCCGGGCGCGCTGGTGATTGGCGCCGACCAGCTTCTCGCAACGGACACATGCTGGTTTGACAAGCCGCGTGACCTGGAAGCGGCTCGCGGCCAGCTGCGATTGCTGCGCGGTCGGACGCACCAGCTGGCGACCGCCGCCTGCGTCGTCAGAGCCGGCCGAACTCTCTGGCAGGCGCATAGCCTCCCTGAATTGACGATGCGGGACTTTAGTGATTCCTTTGTTGAAACCTACGTGGCAGCGGAAGGAGACGCGCTGCTGGGTTCAGTCGGTAGCTACCGGCTCGAAGGGAGGGGCGTGCAGCTGTTCGAGCGGATTTCAGGCGATTATTTCGCCATTCTGGGGCTGCCATTGGTCGAGCTTCTGGGTTTCCTGCGGGACCGCAAGGTGCTGGCGCGATGAGGATCACGGGCCGCACACGGCTGGCAGGGATTATGGGCTCGCCGGTGTCGCATTCGCGATCGCCGGCTCTGCACAATTTCTGGCTCGATGAATATGGCGTGGACGGCGTGTACGTGCCGCTCGCTGTTGCCCCTGACCGTCTCGAAACCGCATTGCGTGCCCTGCCCGCGCTCGGCTTTCGTGGCTGCAACCTCACCATTCCGCACAAGCAGGCGGCGCTGGCGATCGTCGACAGCGTCGAGCCGATGGCGCGGCGGATCGGTGCGATCAACACCGTGGTTGTTACCGCCGATGGCAAACTCACGGCGAGCAATACCGATGTTTTCGGGTTTCGCGAAAACCTCCGTGATTGCGCGCCTGACTGGAATGCGCACGCGGGTCCGGCTGTGGTGCTGGGCGCCGGGGGCGCGGCGCGTGCCATCGTCGCCGCGCTGATCCAGGAAGGCGTGTCTGAAATCCGATTGGTGAACCGCACCTCGGCGCGCGCTCAGGCCATCGCGGAAGACCTGGCAGACGCAAAATCGGCGATATCCGTCGCTGCTTGGGCCAAGCGAGCCGCGTTGCTGGAAGGTGCCGGGATCGTCGTCAACACGACCAGCCTCGGCATGACCGGCGAACCCGACCTGGGCCTCGATCTGGCGGCATTGCCGAAAACGGCTGTGGTCGCGGATATCGTATACGTGCCGCTCGACACGACCTTGCTGACAACGGCCCGGACGCGTGGCAACCGCGTGGTCGATGGGCTGGGCATGTTGTTGCACCAGGGACGACCGGGATTTGAAGCCTGGTTTGGCACACCACCCCGGGTCACCCGCGAGTTGCGCGCGTCGGTGCTGACGACCCTTTCGGCGGCGCGGTGATCATTCTCGGGCTGACCGGCTCGATCGGCATGGGAAAAAGCACCGCCGCGGCGATGCTGCGCCGACTTGGATGCCCGCTTTATGACGCCGACGCCGAGGTGCACCGGCTGCTGGCGCCTGGCGGCGGTGCGGTAGTGGCAGTCGAGGCACTGTTTCCCGGCGTCACTAACCCCGCCGGTGGGATTGACCGGCAACGCCTCGGCCAACGCGTTTTTGCCAACCCGGATGCGCTGCACAAGCTGGAGGCGATCCTGCACCCGGTGATCCGCCGCACAGAGCGGCGCACGGTGGCGCTGGCCCGGATTCATGGACAAAGGCTGGTGGTACTCGACATTCCGCTTCTCTTTGAGACGCACGCCGATCGGCGTTGCGATCTAAGCCTGGTCGTAACGGCCCCGCGGCGCGTCCAACGCGCGCGCGTGATGCGCCGCCCAGGGATGACCGCCGAGCGATTTGCCGCGATCCTCCGAGCGCAGGTGCCGGACCGCGAAAAGCGACGCCGTGCCGATTTCGTCGTGCCGACCGGTTTGGGGCGCGGTGTCACCTACCGCCGGCTGAAGTCAATCGTTCGGGCATTGCGGCAGGGAGACGTGGTGCCGCGCGCTGGTGGAAAGATTCGCGGGGACCGTCGCTGATGCGTGAGATCGTTGTCGATACCGAAACCACCGGCCTCGACCCGCGCGAGGGACACCGCATCTGTGAGGTCGCCTGTATCGAATTGCTGCACCACGTCCCGACCGGCCGCAAGTTTCATCGCTACATCAACCCGGATCGCGACATGCCGGCCGAAGCGCTGGCAGTGCACGGTTTGACCGAGGAATTCCTAGCTAAGCACCCGCCTTTCGACACGATCATCGATGAACTGGCCGAGTTCATCGGCGACGACCGGCTGGTCATCCACAACGCCGATTTCGATCTCGCTTTTCTCAATGCGGAGCTGGCACGGTTCGGGCGCGCGCCGCTCGCGAGCTCGTTTGTCGACACCCTGACCATGGCGCGGCGCCGCTTTCCCGGCGCGCCGGCCAGCCTCGATGCGTTATGCCGCCGGTTTGCAATAGATCTGTCGTCGCGCGAGCTGCATGGGGCGGCGATCGACTGCGCCCTGCTGGCCGCCGTCTACGTCGAGCTGCTCGGAGGCCGTCAGCCCGGCCTCAACTTCGCGGGAGCGGCAGCAGACACGGCGGACGGGCCCCAGATAGTCATCCACCGCGAGCCGCGCCCGGCGCGGCCACACGCCGCGACGATCGAGGAACTTGCGGCGCACCAGGCGATGCTGGCGAGCCTCAAGGCGCCGCTTTGGTTGGCGGCGGGCTAGGCTGTCGCGATAGCGCCGGGCGCGGTTGTCGCGCTGCTGTTCCGCCGCAAAAGCTCGGCGAAGTCGATCGGATTGATCATCAGCGGCGGGAAGCCGCCATCGCGCGTCATCTCGGCGATGACGTTCCGGGCGAATGGGAACATCAGCCGCGGCGTCTCGACCAGCACAATCGCATTCAGCATCTCCTGAGGGACATTGCGGATCGTTACGATGGCCCCGTAAGCCAACTCGATGATGAAGAGCGCTTCGTCACCGGATTTGGCGCTGGCGTTGATCGTCAGGACGACCTCGTAATTGTCGGGACCAAGGCTCTGCGCCCCGACATTGACGTTGATATCGACGGAGGGAGGCGTCTGCTGCTGCCGCAGGCTGTGTGGAGCGCGCGGGTTCTCGAATGAGAAATCCTTTACATACTGGGCGTTGATGATCAGTTGCTGGCCTTGCCCGGGATCATTACCGGCCGCGAGGGGTGCGGCATTGGCATTGCCATTGGCTTGGTCTGACATTGTTTTCTCCTGGCTGGGCCGTAACGCTCGGCGAGCCTGTCGGTCGGCGTCCCGCTAGCATGGATTGTTGGGCCAGGGCAATCGCGAGCGTTGTGCGAGGGGAAAGCCACGGCCGGTCGCTTGTCGCATGCACGGCTACCGCCTATTTACGTTTCCACCGCTAGGATTGTCGTGCGGGTGGCTTGCTGCTATTCGGGCCAATCAAAGGATTGTCGTGTCGGATGGGTGATCTTCCCCACTATTTTGACATTGTGCTGTTCGCGATGGTTGCGGGATTTCTTATCCTGCGATTGCGCGCGGTTCTAGGCCGCCGCACCGGTCATGAGCGCCGCCCGGTGGTTGGCCGGGGAGACGGCGCGGGCGATAAGCCATTCCCGCTCGGCGGACGGCGCCCGCTCGCGCCGGTCGTTACAACGGCGCCGCCGGCTGACGCAGTGGCCACCGGGCTGGAGCGCATCCGTGGCGCGGATACAAGCTTCGACCCGGCGCATTTTCTCGAAGGCGCGCGCGTCGCGTTCGATATGATCGTCGGCGCCTTTGCGGCGGGCGACAAAACGCGGCTGCGGCCCTTGTTGAGCGATGACGTCTACACACCGTTCGCCGGAGCCATCGATGACCGGGGTGGTGCCGGCGAAAGCCTCGAGACCCGCATTATGAACCTCAAGCAGGTTGATATCGTCGAGGCGGGGCTGAGCGGCCGGATGGCCCGGGTCACCGTCAAATTCGTGTCGGATCAGATCAACGTACTGCGCGCGCATGACGGCAGCATTGTCGATGGTCATCCCGAGCAGCCGGTTGAGAAGACCGATTTCTGGAGCTTTGCGCGCGACATTCGCGCCGCCGACCCCAATTGGGTCTTGGTCGCCACCTCCAGCGGCTGACCCGCGGGCGCAGGCTGTCGCGCCGGGCGGGAGCTGCTCTCTTACTGTTGCTGCTGGCGGGTGGCCTAGCCGGATGGTGGTTCTGGTCGCCACCGCAACCGCATCTTACGCTAACCCGCGCCTCCTTTAGCGATCTTGTCGGCTGGCGCGATGATCGTGTGTCGGCAGCGATCTTGCCCTTTTTGCGCACTTGTCTGGCGCTCTCCGGAAAAGCCGATACGGCGGCGACGGATGCGCGCCCCAACGGGCTCGATTTTGGCTATGTCGGCGAATGGCGACCGCTTTGTCATCGTGCGGCCGGCCTGCCGCCACATGACGACGCCGCGGCCCGACAGTTCTTTGAAACGGCGACGATCCCGCTCCTCGCCGCGAATAACGGCGCACCCGAAGGGTTGTTCACCGGTTACTTCGAGATCACGTTGAATGGTGCGCGACAGCGCAGCGGCGTGTTCCAGACGCCGCTCTATCGCCGGCCGCCGGAACCCGGCCGGTTCAACCGGGGCGAGATCGAGGATGGCGCCCTGGCAGGCCAGGGATTGGAATTACTGTGGGTGGATAGCCCCGTCGACGCATTCTTTCTGGAGATTCAGGGCTCCGGGCTGGTGCGCTTGCCGAAAGGACAGATCGTACGGGTCGGTTACGATGGCGCTAACGGCAAGACGTACGTCCCCGTCGGCCGATTGCTGCTCGATCGTCGCGAGATCCCGCGCGAACAGCTGACCATGCAGGCCATCCACGTCTGGATGGAGGCGCATCCGAAAGAGGGCGCGGCGCTGCGGCGCGAGAACCCGTCGTATGTCTTCTTCCGTGAACTAAAGGGCGAGGGGCCGCTGGGGGCTGAGCAGGTCCCCCTGACCCCGGAACGCAGCCTTGCGGTCGATCGTCGGTTTCTGCCGCTGGGGGTGCCGCTGTGGCTTGATGCGCGCCAGCGGTTCGGGAATGACGAAATTCGCCGTCTGGTGATTGCCCAGGACACCGGCGGTGCGATTCGCGGGCCGGTGCGCGGGGATCTGTTCTGGGGTAATGGCGACCATGCGGCGGCGGGTGCCGGCGCGATGAACGCCCGCGGGCATTACTATTTATTGTTGCCGCATTCGGTGGCGGAGCGGCTGCTGGGCAACGCGGCGCATTGATTCCATTGGGTTGCGCTCCCTATGTTTGCCGATGATCTCCACGCCCGAGGTAAAGCGTATGGCCGAGCCGGCGCGGGTCGCGCTGTTCGTGACCTGTCTTGTCGATCTGTTTCGTCCGACCGTCGGCTTCGCTGCGGTCGAATTGCTGCAGCGCGCGGGGTGCGCAGTCGAGGTGCCGCGGGCGCAGACCTGCTGCGGCCAGCCGGCGTATAACTCGGGCGACCGAGCCGATGCCAAGGTAATTGCCCGTCAGGTCATCGAGGCCTTTGCCGAGTTTGATTATGTCGTTGCACCGTCAGGCTCATGCGCCGGGATGATCAAGGTGCATTACCCGGAATTGTTTGCTGACGAGCCGGAGATGCTCGCGCAAGTCGAAGACCTATCGGCGCGGACTCATGAGCTGATCTCGTTCCTCGTCGACGTGCGCGGCATGGCAGCGGTGTCGGCGAATTTTGAGCATAGCGTGACCTACCATGATTCCTGCTCGAGCTTGCGTGAACTCGGGGTCCGAGAGCAACCCCGGCAACTGCTGCAATCGGTCACCGGGCTGGCGTTGCGCGAGCTGCCCCGCGCTGAGGTCTGCTGCGGCTTTGGCGGCACGTTCTGCGTCAAATATCCTGAGATCTCCGACAAAATGGTGGGCGACAAGGCTGCGGAGATCGCCGCCACCGGCGCCGACGCGATCCTGGCCGGTGATATGGGTTGCCTGCTCAACATCGCCGGCAAGCTCAGTCGCATCGGGGCGCGTACCGAGGCGCGGCATGTTGCCGAAGTTTTGGCGGGAATGGCCAGTGATGTGCCGGCGATTGGAAAGGCACGCGTCTGATGCAGCCGACCAGCCATAACTTCCCCGAGAATGCCCGCGGGGGGCTCGCCGACCCGGTATTGCAGACAGCCCTTGGCATGGCCCGCACCGGCTTTCCCTATCGCCGCCAGCAGGCTGTAGCGCGATTACCTGAATTTGAGGCGCTGCGCGACCAGGCAAAGGACATCAAGAACCACACGCTGGCGCATCTCGACTATTACCTCGAACTTTACGAGCGCAATGTCATCGCTGCGGGGGGCCAGGTGCACTGGGCCCAGACCGCCGAAGATGCGCGGCGCGCCATCCTGAATATATGCCGCTCGGTCGGCGCCAAGGTGGTTACCAAGGGCAAGTCGATGGTAGCCGAGGAAATCGCCCTCAACGATTATCTGGAAAATAACGGCATCACACCGGTCGAGACCGATCTCGGCGAATATATCATCCAGCTCAGGCACGAGCCGCCGAGCCACATTATCGCCCCCGCGATCCACCTGATGAAGGAGCAGGTGGCGGAAACCTTCCGCGGCGCGCATGGCCACCTCGACCCGGCACGGCCGCTCGACGAGGCGCAGGCGCTGTGCGAGGAGGCGCGCACGATCCTGCGGCCTCACTTCCTCGCTGCCGATGTCGGGATCACCGGCGGCAATTTCCTCGTCGCCGAGACCGGCTCCAGCATCATCGTCACCAATGAGGGCAATGGCGACCTGACGCAGACCCTGCCGCGCGTCCACATCGTCATCAGTTCGATCGAAAAGGTTGTGCCGACGCTGGAAGATACCGCGACATTGCTGCGCCTGCTGGCCCGCTCCGCGACCGGACAGGAATTCTCGTCCTATACGACGATCTCGACCGGCCCGCGCCGCCCCGGCGACCATGACGGGCCGGAGCAGTACCATGTCGTGCTGCTCGATAACGGGCGCAGCGAGCTGCTCGGCGGCGAGTTTCAGGACATGCTGCGCTGCCTGCGCTGTTCCGCCTGCCTCAATCACTGCCCGGTCTACGCGGCGGTCGGCGGGCATGCCTATGGCTGGGTCTATCCCGGGCCGATGGGCGCGGTGCTGACACCGGCGCTGGTCGGGTTGCACGAGGCCGGACATCTGCCGAATGCCTCGACCTTCTGCGGCCGCTGCGAAAGCGTGTGCCCGGTCAAGATCCCGCTGCCCAAGATGATGCGGCATTGGCGCGAGCGCGAATTCGCCAGCAAGCTCAGCCCCAAGACATACCGCTCCGGCCTCGGCGCCTGGGCCTGGGTGGCGGCACGGCCGGGCCTGTACCACACATTGGCCGAGATTGGCGGGCGCATGCTCGGCTGGGCCGGCAAATCGCGCGGCCGCTTCCGCAGCCTGCCGCTCGCCGCCGGCTGGACCGGCGTGCGCGATATGCCGGCGCCGCAAGGCCGCAGCTTCCACAGCCTGTGGGCCGAACAGCAGAAGCGGAGAGGCGCGGCATGAGCGGCCGCGACGCCATCCTCCGCAATGTCCGCCGTTCGCTCGGGCGCGGCGCAGTGCCGGTCGAAACGGCCGCAGCGCTGAGCGAACGGGTGGCGACGCATCGGCGCAACCTGATTCCGGCGCGGGCTGCCTCGCTGCCGCGCGCGGCGCGGGTCGACCTCTTCATCAAGATGGCAGAAGAGGTGCAGACCTC
Source organism: Alphaproteobacteria bacterium (assembly GCA_019240125.1). Classification (GTDB taxonomy): domain Bacteria; phylum Pseudomonadota; class Alphaproteobacteria; order ATCC43930; family CGMCC-115725; genus DATARH01. Next base: position 20,564 of record JAFAYW010000042.1, on the reverse strand, counting down.
GGTGACGCGGGTCGCCTGCGATGCCGACATTCCGGCCGAGGTCGCACGCTATCTGGCGGCTGAGAACCTGCCGGCGGAACTTGCCGTCGCGCCGGATGCCAGCCTCGCGGATGTTCCGTGGGGAGACCGGCCGCTTTTGCAGATCCGCCGCGGCAAGGCCGAGCCGGGCGATGCCGTGTCATTGACCCCGTGCCTCGCGGCCGTTGCCGAGACGGGCACATTGATGCTGGTATCCGGAAGCGGCACGCCGACGACGCTCAACTTTCTGCCCGATACGCAAATTGTTGTTGTGCGGGCCGGGCAGATCGTTGCGGGCTACGAGGATGGCTGGGACCTCATCCGCGAGCGCGCCGCGAATTCCGGCGAGGGGTGGCCTCGCACTGTCAATCTGATCACCGGCCCGTCGCGTACCGGGGATATCGAGCAGCGCATCCAGCTCGGCGCGCACGGGCCGCGCCGCTTGCATATCGTCGTGGTTGGGGATGTGGACGGGAATTCTGCGGATGGCGCGCCGTCTGACGCCTGACGAACTCGGTCTGTGGCGGCGCGCGATGCATGATGTCGCGCCGCTGCGCGGTCGGTCGTCGCGGCCCGCGCCAACACCGGCCAGGATCGCGGCGCCGGAGCCAGCGCTGTCATCAGCGCCACGGGCGGCCGCTCCGAAGCTGCCCGTTCCCCCGGTGCCGATCCCCTTACCGCCGCTCGATCGCCACGCCGGCATCGATCGCGCCAGCCTCGACCGCCTGCGGCGCGGTCGCTACCCGATCGAGGCGCGCCTCGATCTGCATGGGATGACTCAGGATGAGGCGCACCGCGCGGTCAGTCGCTTTGTCGCGACATCGCGCGTGTTGGGCCGCCGCTGCGTGCTGGTCATCACCGGCCACGGACGGATGAGCGGCGGCGTTCTCAAGAGCGCCGTGCCGCGCTGGCTCAACGAGCCCTCTCTTCGTCACGAGCTGCTCGCGGTGACGGCGGCGCAACCGCGCGACGGCGGCTCGGCGGCGCTTTATCTGTTGTTGCGGCGCACCCGATCCACGCTTGACTGATCTGCCTAGACACCACCGAACCAAACGGAATCGGGGTCAAGATGGCGCCGTAACCGTTGCGCCGCGATCAGCGCGAAACGCAACGTCAAGGCGCGTCGCCGCGCGGCGGTTAGCGCCGATGGTGAACCGTGCCTGACAAGCGACGCGCCGAAGTCATCTGCCACTATCAGGCCACAATCTTCGGGGATCAGAACAACCGGAAACCCGTTGGGAACTGCGAAATACAGCCGATCTGCAAACTCGCGATAGATGGGCCATTTCCGATCCGAGCGGAAATCCGCCACCGAAGTTTTGATCTCGACAATGATCAGATCGCCGGTTCTGCCGAGGGCGAGAATGTCGGCGCGCCGGCCATTGGCCAGTGAGAACTCGACGAGGCTGGCATAGCCGAGTTGGGCAAGCGCGCGGCAGATGCCGCGGGCAAGCCCGGCGGCGTTAGACTCAGGCGGCATTGTTAAACGCCGCCAATCTTATGATGGGCATGCCGAGCATTCGGCAGGCTTATGACAATACAAGCGTGTGACGAAAGCGGAGTGCAGGAATGGGGTCGCCAAGATGGGGGCTGGTGCGCACGGCATGGCGGCTGTCCTGGCCCTACTGGCGGGGCGAGGAAAGATGGACCGCCAGGGGGCTGCTCGGCTCCGTCATCGCGCTCAACCTGACTTCCGTTTGGCTCAACGTTCGTCTCAACGCCTGGAATAACGATTTCTACAACGCCCTGCAGAATTACGATTGGGGTGGTTTCTGGCGCCAGTTTGCGATCTTTGGTGGGATCGCGGTCGCCCTTATCATTGTCGCGGTCTACCAGCTTTATCTGCGGCAGATTCTGCAGATACGCTGGCGGCGCTGGCTCACCGATCGGTTCTTGAAGGCCTGGCTCGACAAGCAGGCCTACTATCGGATGCAGCTCGACCATAACGCGACTGACAATCCAGATCAGCGAATCTCAGAGGACCTCGATCGCTTTACCTCGATCACGCTGACCCTGTCGCTGGGGCTGATGAACTCGGTCGTCACCTTGTTTTCGTTCCTGTTCATCCTGTGGAGCTTGTCGGGTGCGTTGACCATTCCATTGTTCGGCGACGCGCACATCACGATCCCCGGCTACATGGTGCTTGCCGCCATCATCTACGCCGTCGGCGGCACCTGGCTCACCCAAAAGATCGGCAAGCCGCTGGTGACCCTGTTGTTCAACCAGCAGCGCTACGAGGCGGATTTCCGCTTCAGCCTGGTGCGGCTCCGGGAAAATGCCGAGAGCGTCGCGTTCTATCGCGGTGAAAACCACGAGATGGACGTCTTTCAGTCGCGCTTCGCCCACATCGTGCTGAACTGGTGGGGGGTAATTCGCCGCCGCAAGAAACTGACCTGGTTCACCACCGGCTATCAGCAACTGGCCGTGGTATTCCCGTTCCTGGTCGCGTCGCCGCGCTATTTCGCGAAGCAGATTCAACTGGGCGGCCTGATGCAGATCGCCTCCGCATTCGGCCAAGTGCAGGATTCGCTATCCTTTATCGTCACGAGTTACACCGAGATCGCCGAGTATCAATCTGTGGTCGAACGGCTAGGCGGCTTCCGCGCTAAAGTTGACGACATTGTCGCTGCGCAAAACGGAGAGCAGCCGATAGCGATCGATCGGAGCGGTGCCGGTGTCGAAGTCCACGGGCTCGATCTGCGCCTGCCGGGCGGCGACGTCCTGCGCGAGGACATCGGGTTGGCGGCGAAACCAGGCGAGCCAGTATTGATCACCGGTCCCTCCGGTGTTGGCAAAAGCACGTTGTTGCGCGCCATTGCGGGACTGTGGCCATTTGGCAGCGGCCGGGTTCGGTTGGGCGAGGGCAACGCGATGTTCCTGCCGCAGCGCCCGTATCTGCCGCTCGGGACCCTGGCGGATGCGATCGCCTATCCCAGGCTCAAGCCCCGCCCGTCGCACGCCGATCTTGAGGCGGCGCTGCGTGCCGTGGGGCTGCCCTATCTGATCGACCACTTGGAGGACGAAGGTAATTGGGCGCTGCGGCTTTCCGGCGGCGAGCAACAGCGGCTGGGTTTTGCCCGGGTTTTGCTGATGCGGCCTGAAATCGTGTTTCTTGACGAGGCGACCTCGGCGCTTGACGAGACCGCCGAGGCGGCGCTCTACCGGCTAGTGCGCGAGGCCGAGTGGGGCCCGACCGTCGTCAGCGTCGGCCATCATGGCACGCTGCGCCGGTTCCACGAGAATGTCGTCGATCTCGGCCGCTATCAGGTCGCCCAAGCCGCCGTGGCGGGCGACTGAGCCGCCGCAGCGCGCGGCGGCCCCCCGCCGGCTCCGCGCCGGCTATGCCCTCTAGGCTAGCTGCCGGAGTTGACGGCCGGAGCGGCGGGACAGCAATTGCACGAGCAGGCCGCAGGGTGGCTCACAACATGGTGCACGCGGTGCGTCCGGTAGTGCGTTCGATACCGGTAACTGTAGCTGTATACATAGGCAGGTGGTGGCGGCGGCATGTAGGCAACCACCGGCCGCTCGACGATGATCGGCCGCTCGACAACTACCGGCGCCGGGGGCGGCGCGTCAAAATGGTGCGGATAGAAAACAGGCCGGGGATAGGCTGGGCCATCGTACGGGTCGTCGTAAAAGCCGGGCCAGAAATGGTGGGCCTGCGCCGTGGTTGAATAAGCCCCGAGGCCACAGGCCATCACGACTCCGGCAGCAAGCGCTGTCCGTATCACCGATCCTGGCATCTCAGCACTCCCTGCTCGAACCGCTTTTAGAAATACGGTTTGCGGCCGCGGCGTATTCCCCTCGACCCGCAAAACAGACGTGCCGCGCGGCGCAGCGGAGTTCGCCTGAGCGTATCGTCTCGCGTGGACAATGGCGGTGGGCGGCGCATATGCGCTAAAGACCAGCGAATTTCCCGTTCGCGATTGGAGTGCGGTCGATGCCCGCCGACGTAAGGCCTGACGATGATGTATTTCGCCGCGCCCGGCTCGACAAGCTGACGGCGCTGCGGGGTCTGGGGATCGATCCCTACCCGGTCAGCTTTGCGCGCAGCGATCTCGCGGCAGCCCTCGAACAGCGCCATGCCGACTTGGCTGCCGGCACCGACACCGGCGAACAGGTGAGGATCGCTGGCCGCATCCGCGCCATCCGCAACAGCGGCATGTTCATCGACCTGCACGATTCGTCAGGGAAAATTCAGGTCTTCAGCCACAAGGACTACCTGTCGCCGGAAGGCATCGCGCTGCTGAAGCTCCTCGACCTTGGCGACCTGATCGGTGTCGCCGGCAAGATCAGGCGGACGCCGCGCGGCGAGCTCACGGTCAATGCCACCGGCATCACGATGCTGGCCAAGACATTGCGCCCGCTGCCCGAGAAATATCATGGTCTCGCCGATGTCGAATTGCGCTACCGCCAGCGCTATCTCGACCTGATCATGAACCCGCAGAGCCGCGAAACCTTGCGGCGGCGCAGCCGCGTGGTGTCGGCGATGCGTGCCTGGCTGACCGGGCGGGATTATCTCGAGGTCGAGACGCCGATGCTGCACTCGATCGCGGGTGGCGCCTCGGCCAAGCCGTTCATCACCCACCACAACGCACTCGATATCGACCTCTACCTGCGCATCGCCCCGGAATTGCACCTGAAGCGGCTGGTGGTCGGCGGGCTCTCGGACAAGGTGTTCGAGATCAATCGCTGTTTTCGTAATGAGGGACTGTCGCCACGGCACAACCCGGAATTCACCTCGCTCGAACTCTACGAGGCCTATGCCGATTACACCGACATGATGACGCTGACTGAGCAGCTGGTGGCGCATGTCGCGACGGTCGCGACAGGTGGAACGAAGCTCGGTTACGGCGGCGCGGAGATCGACCTGTCCCCGCCCTGGCCGCGGCGCAGCATGGCCGAACTCGTGCTCCAGGCGACGGGCACCGATTTTCTCGCGATCAACGATGCGACGTCGGCTCGGGCCGCTGCGGCACATCTCGGCTGTGCCTTGAATGGCGCGGAAAATTGGGGACAGGCGCTTGAGGCGGTGTTCGGTGCGCGGGTCGAGGACACGCTGATCCAGCCGACCCACGTGACCGGCTTCCCACGCGACATCTCTCCACTCGCTAAGGGAGATCGCAACGATCCGCGCCTTGTCGAGCGGTTCGAGACGTATGTCTATGGCTGGGAGGTCGCCAATGCGTTTTCCGAGCTCAACGATCCGCTCGATCAGCGGGCGCGCTTCGAGGCGCAAATGCAGGCGCGCGCCGCCGGCGATGAAGAGGCGCAGCCGCTCGACGAGGATTACGTCACCGCGCTCGAGTACGGGTTGCCGCCCTGCGGCGGCCTCGGGATCGGCATCGACCGGCTGGTCATGCTTCTGACGGATAGCCCGTCGATCCGCGACGTGATCGCGTTCCCCACCCTGCGGCCGCGTTGACCCGGTCTACTTGATGCAGCGGATCGTCCATACGGTCATCGGGTTGATTTCGTCGGTGGCGCGGTCCGGGCCACCCCTGTGGCTCTCGGAGTTAAGGACGTAATAGCCCTTGCCCTGACAGATGCGACTGGCGAGGCGCTCGTTAGGACCATCGCCGCAGCTGGCGCAGGGCGGTCCTTCGATCTGGAACGTGTTTTCGGCAATACGTGTCGCCGACGACTCGGTACAAGCCGCCAATAGCAACAGGGCGAGGACAACAAGAGGACGCATGGTGCTTCCCATAGACGCTGACGCGCGATCCTAGCGGCCGCGCTGACGAGCACAAGTGGCGCGAGGATGAGCAGGACACAACGAAAGCGCTCGCGAAACTGTGTGTTGCGTCATGCCGCCGCAGCTGGTGTCGTGCGGTGCCCAACCGGCGCCTCAGCAAGGAGCCACCCGTCATGCACACGCTTGTCCATCCCCGCCTGCCGTTGCTTTGTGGCGCACTGCTCGCGCTGGCCGGCTGCGTCCAATCACCCGCCGCCCGCAATGTCGCGCTCAGTACGCCGATCCCCGCCGGGGCCGCTCGCCTGTGGTTCTACCGCTCCTATGAGCCCTCGGTGAGCCTGAACGATGCCAGGGTCTCGCTCAACGGCACGCCGACGGTGACAGTCGGCGCCGATGGGACACCGGTATTCCGCGATGTGCCGCCCGGTACCTACCACCTCACGGTGGAGAGCTTCGGCCAGGACACCAATCAGGCGAAGGATATCGCGCTGGCGCCGGGCCAAGAGGGTTTTGCCAAGATCCTCGCCTCTGATTCCTGGAGCTCGGATGGTGGCGTGACCCAGATAACCCGTGACACGTTCTACGTGTCGCTGGTGTCGCCGCAGGTCGCGCGCAGCGAACTTGGCGTAGCCTCACCCGGCGGCTGAGTGAGGCGTCTGGCCTTTGTCGTCGAAGGCCGACTGACTGATCTCACGGGAGGCCAGCTCTTCAATCGCCGTATCGTCGGCGGTCTCCGCGATGCCGGGCGCGAGGTCGTCATCCTCGAAACCGCCGGCGATGTTTCACGTGAAATCGCGGCCTTGCCGCCTGGCCTGCCGGTCGCCATCGACGGAACGGCGCTGCCCGCAATCAGCGCTGCCGTACCCGAGTTGACGGAGCGGTGCCGTGCGGTCGCCTTTGTGCATCATCCGCTAAGCCAGGAATATGGCCTGCCGCTGTCCGAGCTGCGCGCCGCGGAAGCATTGGAGCAACGCCTTCTGCCGCTCTTTCGCGGCGCGCTCTGCCCCAGCCAGCGGAGCGCCGCCGCGGTCGCGGCACTTGGCGTGCCGGTGGACCGTATCGCGGTAACCCCGCCAGGCACCGACAAACCAAACCCGCTGCCGATGCGAGCCGGCGGCCCGGTACGGCGGCTGCTATACGTCGCGAACATAATACCCCGCAAAGGCCATCGAGTGCTGATCGAGGCGCTGGCGGGGCTGGCTGATCTCGACTGGGAACTGTGCTGCATCGGCGCGCTGGATCGCGATGCAGCCGCCGCTGAGCGGCTACGCCGGGCGATTGCCGAGCGGGATCTGGGCACGCGCGTATATCTGGTTGGCGCCAAGCCGCCCGACGAGGCCGCGGGCGCCTATGCCGCGACGGACGCGTTTGTCTCGGCTTCCCTGCACGAGGGTTACGGTATGGCCTGGGCGGAGGCGATGGCATGGGGGTTGCCGCAGGTCTCGACCACGGCTGGGGCGGTCGCGGAGATTGTTCCGCCCGACGCGGGGTTGCTCGTGCCGCCGGGCGATGCCGCCGCGTTCGGGGACGCGCTGCGCCGTCTCATCGCGGAGCCCGGGCTGGCGGCGCGTCTTGCCGCCGGCGCGCGACGGGCGGCGGCGCGCTTACCCGACTGGCCGACGGCAATCGCCGGGTGGATTACCGCCTTCGACCATCTTTGCGGCGGCGCGGGTGCAGACTAACGGCTATTCCGGCAGGACGCGGTAGACAATGCCCTCGCGCACATCGCGGTCTTCCAATTCGCGGGTCGTCGGTACGCTGTAGCGCGCTACCTCGACGAGCCCGGTATGTGGCAGGTAGGTGCGACCCGGGTCGCCGAGCAGAACCAGGCTGCCACGCCCTGCCGCCACTCGCAGCCAAGCCATAGCCCGCACCGTCATTGGCTGCTCGTAGCAAATATCGCCGGCCGTCACGACGTCTGCCGCGATGGGATCGGCGCGGGTCGGGTCGCCTGGGTAAATGGCGATGTCGACCCCGTTACGGCGGGCATTAAGGTGGATCGCCGCGGCGGCATAGGGGTCGATCTCGGCAGCGGTTACTTCGGTAGCCCCGGCCAACGCCGCAGCGATCGCGACGATGCCGGAGCCGGCGCCAAAATCAAACACGGAACGGCCGGCCACCTGTTCGGGCGTATCGAGCAGATAACGCGCCAGGCTTTGACCGCCGACCCAGGCAAAGGCCCAGAAAGGCGGCGGCATGACGTTGGTTGCCAGCGACGCCTCGGTAGCCTGCCACAGCGGCGTCACTTCGCTCGCGAGATAGAGCGCGATCTCCGGGATCAACGTCGGTCTCTCGAGCGCCGTATTGCGCTCGATAAAGCCCACCCGGTCCGGAGCCTCAGGCAAAGTGGCCCGCAACGATCCCGGCTAGCAAGAGCCAGCCGACAAATCGATTGGAACGGAACTTATCGAGGCAATCCGACGGGTTTTCGGTGTCGACCCGTGCCGCCTGCCAGATCAGCTGCATCCCCGATCCGACCAGCCCGAGCCAGAATAGCCCGCCGAGCCCGGCGGTGCCGCCACCCGCGCCCCAGAGCAGCAATGCCAGTGCGTAGAATAGAAACAGAAAGGGTCGGGTCCTGCCGCGGAGCGCCAAGGCTGAGGATTTGACGCCGATGCGGGCGTCATCCTCCTTGTCCTGGTGGGCGTATATCGTGTCGTAGCCGAGGGTCCAGAAGATGCCGCCGGCATAGAGGCACAGGGCTGGCCAGGCGAGACTGCCGGTCACCGCGGTCCAGCCGATCAGCGCGCCCCAGTTGAAGTTGAGGCCGAGGAACAATTGCGGCCAATAGGTGATGCGCTTCATGAAGGGGTAGGTGCCGATCAGCACCAGCACCGCCACCCCGAGCAGGATGCTCGGGCGATTCAGGCTGAACAGGATCGTGGCGCCAACGGCCAGCTGTGCCGCCATGAACAGCGCCGCCTGCCATACCGTGACCCGGCCGCTCGGAATGGGCCGCAACCGCGTCCGCGCGACCTGGCCGTCATAGTGGCGGTCGGCGATGTCGTTGAGGGTACAGCCGGCGCCCCGCATTGCCACGGCACCCACCGCGAATAGCAGCATCAGCCATGGGTTCGGCCAGCGAGGCCCGGCCAAGGCGATGCCCCACCAGCCGGGAAACAGCAGCAGCCAGGTGCCGATCGGGCGATCGAGCCGGGCCAGCCGCGCATAAGGCTCGGCCCAGCGCGGCAGCCAGCGATCCACCCAATCGCCGGCGACGATGTCGCTCGCCGGCGCGGATGACCCGAAGGGTGAGGCGGCGCGCATATCGGATGATGGGTCCACTCGGAACTGGAAAATCGGAGGCCGGCCGCTCAATCTGGGCGGATTATGCCAGATCGGCCGGCCACCCGCCTCTACATCCCGACGGCCCTGACGGCAGGTGCGGCAATCGCGCTCGATGTGGATCAGGCACACAAGCTCCGCACGGTGCTGCGCCTGGCGGACGGCGCGCCGATCGCCGCCTTCAACGAACGGGACGGCGAGTGGCTGTGCCGCCTGCGCCAGCAGGGGCGCCGCGGCGGCATGATCGCGGTCGAGGCGCAGCGCCGCGCTCCCGAGTTCGAGGTGGGACCGTGGCTCGTTTTCGCACCGATCAAACGGGCTCGGCTCGACTGGCTGATCGAGAAGGCCTGCGAACTCGGCGCCGGTGCTTTCGTCCCGATATGGACGGCACGCACTCAGCCCGAGCGTCTCAATCGCGAACGGCTGCATTCCTTGGCGACCGCTGCTGCCGAGCAGAGTGAGCGGTTGAGCGTGCCCACGGTCGCGGAACCGCAATCGTTTGATCATATGCTGGCGGCGTGGTCAAAGGAGCGGCGGCTGATCGTGTGCGATGAGACCGGCGGCGGCGTGCCGCTGGCTGAGGTGCTTGCAACCAGCGTGCACGAAACACCGGTGGCGGTGCTGATCGGTCCGGAAGGGGGGTTGACTGAAACGGAGCTTGACGCTCTCGGTAAACTTCCCATTGTTAACCGCGTCGGGCTTGGCCCGAGGGTGCTGCGCGCCGAGACGGCCGCTCTCGCCGCCTTGGCGGTGTTCCAGGCGATCGCCGGAGATTGGCGCCGTGCCAGGTCGCGTGAAACCCGACTGCAATAACGCCGATCGGGGGATTGAAGAGGCGCATGTCTGGCCCGTCTAGCATCGAGGGACCGCCGATCACGGAGAAGCGGCAGCTGGTAGCGTTCCATGAGGACGGCAACAAGCCGCCATCCGACTGGCGGGTCGGGACCGAGCATGAGAAATTTGTCTTCCGCCGCGCCGATCTCGGCCGGGCGACCTATGACGGGCCGAACGGCATCCGCGCGATCCTCGAGGGGATGACGCGCTTTGGTTGGAAGCCGGTCTACGAAAAGGACAAGCTGATCGCGCTGTCGAATGACAGCCGATGTTCGATCACTCTTGAACCCGGCGGTCAGTTCGAGCTCAGCGGGGCTCCTCTCGAAACCATCCACCAGACCTGTGAGGAAGTGCACGAGCATTTGCGGCAGGTGCGCGAGGTGTGTGATGAGCTCGGTCTCGGCATGCTTGGGCTCGGCTTCGACCCGCGGTCACGGCGCGAGGATGTGCCGTGGATGCCTAAGGGCCGCTATCGCATCATGCGCGACTACATGCCGAAGAAGGGCCGACGCGGCCTCGACATGATGCTGCGTACCTGCACGGTGCAGGCCAATCTGGATTATGAATCTGAGCACGACATGGTGCGCAAGTTCCGTATGAGCCTGGCCTTGCAGCCGCTTGCGGTGGCGCTGTTCGCCAACTCGCCGTTTGTCGAGGGCAAGCCCTCGGGTTACCTCAGCGAGCGCAGCCTGGTGTGGACCGATACCGACCCGGATCGTAGCGGGACTTTGCCCTTCGTATTCGAGGACGGGTTCGGGTTCGAACGTTATGTCGATTATCTGCTCGATGTGCCGATGTACTTTGTTTATCGCGACGGCGCTTATATCGACGCCAGCGGCCAGTCGTTCCGTGATTTCATGCAGGCCAGATTGCCGGCATTGCCAGGCGAATTGCCCCGGATCGGTGATTGGGCCGATCACGTGACAACCGCCTTTCCCGAGGTACGTCTCAAGAGCTACCTCGAAATGCGCGGTGCCGATGGCGGCCCGTGGCGGCGCCTCTGTGCGCTGCCCGCGCTTTGGGTTGGGTTGTTCTATGACGGTGTGGCGCTCAATGCCGCCTATGATCTGATTGTGGACTGGACCGAGGAGGAGCGTGCCGCGATGCTGCGCGACGTGCCGCGGCTCGGCCTTAATACACCGCACCGCAGCCGCACCCTGCGCGATATCGCGCTCGAGGTGCTGGAGATAGCGCGCGAGGGTTTACACCGGCGGGCGCGGCGCGACCTTTGCGGCGAAGACGAAACGCACCATCTGGATACGCTGTTCTCGATCGCCGGCTCGGGACGCAGCCCGGCCGAGGAGTTGTTGCAGGATTTTGAGACGCGTTGGAACGGCAATATCGATCCGGTCTTTACCGATTACGCCTATTAGCCGCATCCCTGCCGCAAAGCCGGCGGCGCGGCGTTCATGTCAGCATGACTCCTTTCGCTGACGCTCCGTTCGCACGCGCTGAGAATATATCGCTGACCCTGGCCAGCGCGGCAGGTCCCGTCGAAATTCTGCGCGAGGTCTCGCTCGCGATCATGCCGGGTGAGGCGGTGGCGATCGTCGGCCCCTCGGGCTCCGGCAAATCCAGTCTGATGATGGTTCTGGCGGGGTTGGAGCGTCCCACCGCTGGGCGCATTCTTGTTGCCGGTGAGGATTTGGCGGCGCTCGACGAGAACGCGCTGGCGCGCCTGCGGCGACGGCATGTCGGTATCGTGTTTCAGTCGTTCCACCTGTTGCCGACCATGACCGCGATGGAAAATGTCGCCATCCCGCTCGAATTAGCGGGGACGCGCGACGCCCTCCCGGCCGCGCGCGCCGCGCTGCAGCGGGTCGGGCTGGGCGCCCGGCTGGCGCATTATCCGGCGCAATTGTCGGGTGGCGAGCAGCAGCGCGTGGCGATAGCCCGCGCCCTGGTCGGGTCGCCGGAACTGTTGCTGGCGGACGAGCCGACCGGCAATCTCGATGGCGCGACCGGCCGGCTCGTGATCGAGTGCCTGTTCGAGGAACGCGCTCGCTCCGGTGCGGCCCTGCTCCTGATCACGCATGACGCGAGCCTGGCCGAGCGCTGTGACCGCCAGCTGCGGCTGGAAGATGGCCGGATTGTCGGCGAACAGCTGGCGCGGCCGCTGGTCCAGCCGGTCCTGGTCCGGCGCTAACGATGCTGGTGCAGGCTGCCCGTTTGGCCCGCCGCGAGATGCGCGGCGGCGGCCGCGGCTTCCGCGTCTTCCTCGCCTGTCTGGCACTCGGAGTCGGGGCTGTGGCGGCGGTGGGCTCGCTGGGCGCCGCGGTCCAGCGCGGTATCGTCGCCAACGCGCGCGACATGCTGGGCGGCGATGTCAGCGCCCGCCTCGCCTTGCGCCCCGCGAACGACGATGAACGCCAGTTCCTGGGGGCCAGCGGCACGGTTTCTGAAGCTATCCGCATGCGCGGGATGGCGCGCTCGATTGACGGCGGCAAGCGCAGCCTGATCGAATTGCAGGCGGTTGATGCCGCCTACCCGCTTTACGGTGCGGTCACGTTAAAGCCGGCGCAGTCGCTTGCGCAGGGGCTTGCGGCGAAAGACGGCACCTATGGCGCCGCGGTCGAGGCGGCGGTAGCGAGCCGCCTTGGCATCGCCGTCGGCGACACCTTTCGTATTGGCAGCGCGACCTTGCAACTGCGCGGCGTGATTGAAAACCAGCCCGATGCTGCCTTCGCCGGGCTCGCCTTTGGGCCGCGTGTACTGTTGTCGCGAGCCGGACTCGACGCGGCGCGGTTGCTGGGACCGGGGGCGATCGTCAACTACGAGTACCGCCTGCGGCTGCCAGCCGGCACAAATGCCGCGGAGTGGATCGCCACCGCCAAGGCGCGTTTCCCGGAGGCGGGGTGGCAATTGCGCAGCGCCGCCGAGGGGTCGCCCGGGCTGCAGCGGTTTCTCGATCGCATCGCCTTTTTTCTGCATCTGGCGGCTATCTCGGCGTTGCTGGTCGGCGGCATCGGGATTGGCAATGCCGTCGCTGGCTACGTCGAGAGCAGGACCGGATCGATCGCGACGCTGAAATGCCTCGGCGCCTCGAACGCTCTGATCTTTTCCGCCTATCTGTTGCAGCTGTTGGTGATGGCCGCCAGCGGGATCGCGATGGGGTTGGCGGTCGGCGGCGCCGCGCCGATGGTGATCGCGCCGCTGATCAAGGGCGTGTTGCCGGTCACAGTACAATCCGGGCTGTATGTCGAGCCGCTGGCGATCGCGGCGCTGTGCGGCGTACTGGCGACCTTGGCGTTTTCGCTATGGCCGCTGGCGGCGATTGGAGCGGTGCGCCCGGCCGCCCTGTTCCGCGAGCGGGTCGAGCCGGTGCGGCGGGGTCTCGCGCCCGTGGCGGCATTCGGCAGCTTTGTCGCGGCGCTGGGCCTGGCGGTGCTGGTGATCGCTACCGCACCCGACCGGCGCATCGCGGTGTGGTATATCGCGGCGGCGCTAGGCGCGTTTGCGATCTTCCGCGGCGCTGGTGCCCTGGTGGTGATAGGGGCGCGTCGCTTGCCGCGCCCCTTACGTCCCGCGTGGCGGGTTGCGCTAGCCAATCTGCACCGGCCCGGCGCGCCGACGCCCCGAGTGGTGCTGTCACTTGGTATCGGGCTCAGCGTGATGATGGCGATTGCCCTGGTGCAGGGCAATCTCGGGGTGGAGATCAGGAGTCGGCTGGCGGAACACGCTCCGGCGGATTTTTTCCTGGACATCCAGCCCGATCAGTTGGCCGGGTTTGAGGCAATGGTGCGTTCGACGCCAGACGCTACCTTCGCGCAAGTGCCGATGCTGCGCGGCCGCATCACGCAGATCAACGGCGTCGCGGTTGAAAAAGCCCAGGTCGAGGAAGGGTCGCGATGGGCGCTGAGCGGCGACCGCGGGCTGACTTATGCGTCGACTGTCCCGGATGGGTCGCAAGTGTCGAGCGGCAGCTGGTGGCCCGCGGATTATCACGGGCCGCCCTTGATCTCGTTCGATGCCGGCCTGGCCGAAGGCATGGGCCTCAAGATCGGAGACACGCTGACCGTCAACCTGCTGGGACGCGATGTTACCGCCCGCATCGCCAACCTGCGCCGCATCGACTGGACGCAGCTCGGCATCAATTTCGCCATCGTCTTCGCGCCTGGAGTGCTGGAAGACGCGCCGCAGACACATCTCGCCGCCGTGTATCTGCCGCCGGCCCGCGAGGAAGGGCTGGTGCGGCAGGTGACCGAGCAGTTTCCCAATGTCTCCGCCATCCCAGTGCGCGAGTCGCTTGCCACGGTGGCAGGCGTCGTCGCCACGATCGGGGTGGCGATCCGCGTTGTCGGGCTGGTAACCCTCGGGGCGGGAGTGCTCGTACTTGGCGCGGCGCTAGCGGCGGGACAGCGTCGTCGTGTCTATGACGCAGTGATACTGCAGGTGCTCGGCGCGAGCCGCGGCACGATCGCGCGCGCTTTCCTGATGGAGCACGCGTTGCTCGGCGGCGCCGTCGCGCTCGTGGCCGTCGCCGTTGGTACGAGCGCCGCGTATCTGCTGGTGACAGGACCGCTGCACAGCGACTGGGTCTTCCTGGCGCGGCCACTGTTCGGCACGGCCGCGGCAGCCATCCTGATCACCCTGGGGTTCGGCCTCGCCGGCACCTGGCGCGCGCTGGGTGCCAAGCCCGCCGCGTATCTGCGCAACGAGTGATCGCCGAGCCAAAACGGAATTCAATCAGTGCGATAGCGCGACGGCCAACGGGCCGCACCGGGCGGCACATTGAAAATCCCCCATTTTGTGCCAATATCCGCGATCGAGGGATCATCCTCATTTCCGTTGGAGTGGCTTCTATGGCTCTCGGTTCGCAACCCCGCTGGACGGTGCGGCCGGCGTATGGTGCTGCCCAGGCCGACATCGATGTCGGCCTGCGCGAGTACATGCTCCGCATCTACAACTACATGGCGTCGGGCCTGGCGTTGACCGGCATTGTCGCCTATGTCGCGTATGGATCCGGCTTTTATATGTCGATCGCGCGCACGCCATTGATATACATCGTGATGCTGGCGCCGATCGGCTTGGTGATGTGGCTCAGCTACGGCATCAACCGGATGCAGGCGAGCACGGCGCAGATGCTGTTCTGGCTGTACTCGGGCCTGATGGGCCTTTCATTGGCCAGCATCTTCTACGTCTTTACCGGCGCCAGCATCGCGCGGGTGTTCTTCATCACGGCCGGCACGTTCGCGGCGACCAGCCTTTACGGCTATACGACGCGGCGCGACCTGACGCAGGTGGGCTCGTTCATGTTCATGGGCCTCATCGGCATCATCATCGCCAGCCTGGTAAACCTGTTCATCGGCTCTACCGCGCTGCAATTCGCGATCTCGGTAATCGGCGTCGTGGTGTTCACCGGTCTGACTGCCTGGGATACCCAGTCGCTGAAGGAGAGCTATTACGGCTACCAGTACGCGGATGGCCAGACCGCCAGCAAGACAGCGGTGATGGGCGCTCTGCGGCTGTACCTCGACTTCATCAACCTGTTCATGATGTTGATGCAGCTGATGGGAACCCGCCGCGACTAACGCCGCTCGAATCGAGAAAGCCTCGAATGGCCGGACCTCGCGTCCGGCCATTTTTCTTTGCCTGCGAGAACCCCAACCAGCGGGCCATCAGCTTGCTTTTTAACTGAAACTTCAGAGACTCCCGGCAAACTCTCGGAGAACATTTCATCGGGTCGAGGCTTGCCTGCGGACCTGTGTATCGCGGCGGTTGTTACCTGAACTTAGGACGACTTCGCAGGCGATCCGCATCGCGTTGCATTACGGGGTACGAGGCAAGAACGAATGGACGATGTTCGCGGCGTGATCGAATTGCCGACCGTTCTGGTTGTCGATGATTCGCCGGAGAGTCTGATGGGCATCGGGCAGGCGCTATCCGATCAGTGCCGCATCATCGCTGCCCCGGACGGCGAAACCGGACTGCGGATGGCACGCGGCAGGCCGTTGCCCGACCTGATTCTGCTCGACACGGTGATGCCCGGGCTGAGCGGGCTCGAGGTCTGTTATCAGCTGAAGCGCGACCCGTTGACGGTTGATATTCCGGTGGTCTTCCTGACCGACCGTGCCGCTTCCGAGAACGAGCAGCACGGTTTCGAACTCGGCGCCATCGACTACATCTCCAAACCGATCAGCCCGCCTTTGGTTCGCACCCGGGTGCGCAACCACCTCAACATGAAATCGACGGCGGACCTTCTCAAGCGGCAAAACCTGTTCCTGGAGCAGGAGGTTCAGCGCCGAACCCAGGAAATGCGCGTCATTCAGGATGTCGCGGTATTGGCTGTCGCCTCATTGGCCGAGACGCGCGACAACGAGACCGGCAACCACATTCGCCGCACCCAGCATTACGTACGCACGCTCGCGACGCATCTGCAGAAGCACCCACGCTTCCGCTCACAGATCGACGAAGGCACAATTGAGCTGCTGTTCAAATCGGCGCCGCTGCATGACATCGGCAAGGTCGGCATCCCCGATCGCATCCTTTTGAAACCGGGTCGTCTCGATTTCGAGGAAATGGAGATCATGAAGACCCACACGACGCTGGGTTATGAAAGCATCGCATCGGCGGAGCAACGGCTCGGCACCTCGGTCGAATTCCTGCGCTACGCCAAGGAAATCGCATTGTCGCACCAGGAAAAATGGGATGGCAGCGGCTATCCCGAGGGCCGCAGTGGCGATGAGATCCCCTTATCGGCGCGGCTGATGGCGGTGGCCGATGTGTATGACGCATTGATCAGCCGGCGCATCTACAAGGCCCCCTTCTCGCAGCAGAAGGCGATCGAAATCTTGTGCGAGGGTCGCGGCACGCATTTCGACCCGGACATTCTCGATACTTTCCTGGCCCACACCGCCGATTTTGCGGCGATCGCCGAGCGCTTCGCCGATCACGACGAGGAAATCGCCGCCGCCGCGGCGCGCCACAGCCAGGCGCTCGGCACTTCCCTCGGTAAATAACCCCTCGTCGAAACGCTCCAGCGTGACGCTCCGGCCATGCCGGCGCTAGACTGCGTTCCAAAGCCGAACGCAGGGAGCGAAACGAAGTGAGCGAACCTGATACGACAACCGTCGAAGTGAACGGTTTTTCCTGCCGCGTCTGGCGCAAGGGGAGCGGCCCGGTGCTCGGCTTTCTTGCGGGTTATGGCGGGTTGCCGCGGTGGACCCCGTTCCTCGACGCGGTGGCGCGCGAGCGCACCGTAATCGTGCCGTCCCTGCCCGGATTTCCCGGCGGCGATCGCGGCCATACCGTCCTCGATACGCATCTCGATTGGGTCTTGGCCACACGGCAATTGCTCGACAAAGCGGGACTGGCGGGTGCCGACCTCGCGGGGAGCTCGGTCGGCGGCTCGCTGGCGGCCGAAATCGCGGCGATCTGGCCGCAATCGGTCAGGACACTGGCGCTGATTGCCCCCTTTGGCCTGTTTGACGAAAAAGACCCCGCGACCGACCCCTGGGCGCAACGCGCCCCCGACATCCCGGGGCTGCTGTGCGCCGACCCGGAGCGCTGGACCGCGCTCAAGGCCGAGCCCGAGGGGCAGAACTCGCCGGAATGGCCGATCGAGCAGGTACGCGCCAACGAGGCGGCGGCGCGCATCTTCTGGCCGCTCGGCAATAGCAAATTGGAGAAGCGCCTGAAGCTGATCACGGCCCCGACCCTGCTGGTCTGGGGCGAGCACGACCGCATCATGCCGCGCAGTTACGCCGACCGCTTCGCCGCCGGCATCGCCGGACCGAGCGAGATCAGCATCATCGCCGGCGCCGGCCATCTCGCCGAACTCGACCAGCCGGGTGAGGTGGCCGGCGCGATCCTTGCGTGGACAAAGCCATGAACGACATCACCGCGCCAAACGTCACCCGCGCCGACCCGCGCCACACTGACGACACGAGCGATCACGGCCGCATCCCGGTCCTCGATGTCGGACCGTTTCTCGCCGGCACACAAGGCGCCGAAGCACCCCTGGCCCGCGAGGTCGCCCGCACCTGCGCCGATACCGGCTTTCTCGTCGTCGCCAATCACGGTATCGCGCAGGAATTGCCGGCCCGGGTGTTCGAGGTCGCCGCCAAGTTCTTTGCCAGGCCCGAGGACGATAAGCTGGCGCTAAAAGTCGGCGATCTCAATATCGGCTATCTGCCGTTTGGCGGGCAGGTCGTGCGCCACTCGCCGGTCAACAAGAACACCAAGCCGAATTTCAGCGAGAGCTTTTACATCACCCGCGACAGGGCGCCCGACCACCCCGACATCGTCAGCAAAAAGCGGCTGATCGGCCTCAACCGCTGGCCAGCCGACATGCCCGAATTGCGCGCCGCCACAACCGCCTACTACGCCGCGATGGAGGCGATGACGACGCGCCTCGTGCCGCTCTTTGCCTTGGCACTGGGTTTGCCGGAAGGTTATTTCGATGAGGCGTTTGCCGAGCCGAACGGGACGATCCGCCTGATCCACTACCCGCCGCAGCAGGACCCGGGTGACAACGAATTCGGCTTTGCGCCGCATACCGACAACAACTTCATCACCTTCCTGGCGCAGTCGGCATTGCCAGGCCTTGAGGTGCGTACCGCCGAGGGCGAATGGATCCGTCCGCCGGCAATTCCCGGCACGTTTGTCGTCAATACCGGCGCGATGCTGGCGCGCTATTCGAACGACCGCTTCCCGGCGACACCGCACCGCGTCATCAACCGCAACAACGAGGCGCGCTACGCCTGCCCCTTCTTCCTTGGCCCCAACCACGATGTCGTGGTCGCCCCGGTACCGACCTGCGTCGACGCCGACCACCCGCCGAAATACGAACCCATCACCCCCGGCGACTTCAACGAGCGCCTGCTGACCCTGAATTTCGCCCACCGCCGCGCCGCCGGCAGCAGTGAGTACGCCGGTTGATGTCGTAACTTCGCAGCAACGGCAACCGCGCGTTACGAAGACGTCTTGTGCGGATGCATCAAAGCGGTCAGAGTTTACGCCGCGCACAGCGTTGCCATGCGGCACTCTCATCAACAAGCGGCTAAGCATGCCGAATATCCAAAAGGCAGCACGCCTTGTACTCGCGTTGTTTGCGATACAGTTCGGAGCGGCGCGGGTCTCCGCTGCCGAGGTCGCAATCGCGGCCCCCGTAGATTGCACCGCACCGCTGAGCTCCATCGACTCAAAAGTGCTTTTCTCCGGACACGCGAATATACCGCCAAGCTGTGGTTCAGACACCAGTCTTGCAGAAGCAAGACAGTCTCGCGCTGAATTGAAAGAACCCAAACAACGGTTGACTACAACACCTCAAGGATTAAACCGTCTCTGCGGCAAAGAACCTAAGTACATATGGGCGCGTCCTGAAGAATTTAACGACGGATCGAAGCGTCTCAGGGCACTCTTGGACCTGGCTAAATCTGGCCGATTGGACAAGGGGACACAAGTGGTAGAGGCAACGCCAAGCATTTCCGGCGAACAGCACCTTGCCTTGTGTCGTGTGTCGGCGCAGGGAGGGCCGCCACGAGAGTGTGACACGGTGGCTATCCTTGGAGGTGGAGAAAGCTGGCTGCGAGGAGAGCTAGACCGAACGGGAGAGCGAATTCCCAAGTCTGTAGCATGCCAAGTAGGCGGGTACTCGCGCGTCTCCGGTAGCATAGGTATTCATTGGATTGTCGAGACCGGGAGGGATATCCAGTTATTTTCGAAATCCCTTATTTCGCTACTAAGTTCGGAGCAGAATTTGGTAGCAAAGATCAAATTGACCACGGATACGGACGGGAAGGTGTATGCGGTGTCTATCCAAACATCGGCTCCTCTGCGGAATTCGAAGACCTTACCGGACGGCTGGAGAGAGGCGTTCGATTTCTACATGGATATTAGGAATATTTCCGATTTGAAAAAACAAGGATTTGAGTTTGATGGATCGTTAATGGCCTTGGTTAGTAGGCAGGCGGTTGGTTCCCAGACGCAATATCAAGGCCTGAGTGACGGGCAGCGCGATCGTTACTTGGCGGCTTTTGATGACTTAGTGGCCAAATCGATCACATCCGCTTGTCCAAAAAGTACAAAAGTGGATGCAGAGAGTTTTACGTGCAATTGATCTCTGAAAGAGAATTTAGATGGAGATCAATCACGCTCGGCGATGGATAATATCAGCTAGTCTGATCATTACGGGATGCCAATTAATGTTCTTGATAATTGCGCCCGTAATTGGATTTCCTTTGGATTATCCAAAGAATCTAGGCATGGTCAGGATAGTAAGCCCCGTATTCTTGGGATATCTGGGCTCTGCGACGCATTTCATCTTCAGAAATCAGACAAAACGCGTTAATGTAAGCAACGAATTCCTAGGTTTGCTGGTGAAAGGGCCGCTTATCATATATGCATTGGTAGTTGCCGCATCGTTAGCTGCGTTTGGCTATTCTAACCGTGCTTCCGCCGAGATAGGGGCGGGGATGTCAGTTGATGATCTCGGTACGGCACTTTCCTTTGCACTTGGGGTCCTGGCCGCAACCACCGGCGTTATCACGTCTTATCTGTTTGTGTCGCCGAACAACCCCCGCGGCGAGGTAAACACAAACATTCAGTACTGAGCTCGATATCGCGGCATTGCTGAAAAGCAGTTGCGGGACAGGCGGCCGATGCTGCACCGCACACCGGCTGGCTTGACGGCTGTGTGACAACCGCTTTTATAATTAGCGTATCCGAGGGGTGCCCTGTGGAGGGGCTGAGATGTCGCCGGTCCGCGGCAACCCTTTGAACCTGATCCGGG
>JAFAYW010000001.1 GCA_019240125.1 Alphaproteobacteria bacterium | reverse complement strand
GCTGCAAGTCCTTGATCCGACCAATGAGACGGCCCCGCCGCTGGGGCGGTTGGCGCCGCGCCTTGACGGCCTCGCCGGCAAGACGGTCGGCTTCATCTCAAACGGCAAGGAAGGCACCAAGGGCTTCTTTGGCCATCTCGACCGCATCCTGCGGGAGCAATACGCCGTCAAGCAGGTCGTGCTGCGGACCAAGTCGAACTTCAGTGCCCCGGCCGACCCGCATATCGCGGCCGAAATCCCGCACTGGGACGCGGTCGTCAGCGGCATCGGCGATTGAGGCAGTTGCTCGTCGTGCAGTTTGCATGACGCTGTTACCGCCGAACGCCACAACATTCCCGCCTTGGGGGTGATGACCGAGCGATTTATCAGCGCCGCCGCGCTGATGAGCCGGGTGCTGGGCATGCCCGGCTACGATTTCATGGTGATCCCGCATCCGGTCAGCAGCGCCGACGACGCGGCATTACGCAACATGGCCGCCGCCACCGCCGCGAGAATGGCGCAGCTGTTGGTACGGGCTTAAGCCGGTTTGGCCCCCGTGACTGCGAGAGCCGGAGAGGAGCAGACAAGGGTCAGCGTTCGCGATCGATGCGGTCGATCTGCGGCCACAATTCCTTGAAGATTTTCTCGCGGATCAGCAGTTCGTCCGAGCTGATGCCGCGCAGATTATCGGGGTGCAGGCCCTTGCTCAACAAGGCCTTCACCCGGCGATATTTCTCCTCGGGCCTGGAGGTCGGACCGGTTGGCCCAAGCCGCATCGCCGACAGATGCACCTGAAGAAAATCGGCGGCTCGTTTCCAGCGCTCCGCCTCGCGCTGCGCACTCGCCAGGGCGCCGGTCGCGCGTTCAACTTCGAGCCGCATCGACTCGCGGGCACGATCGGCGGAATTGGCAGCTTCCTGCCAGCGTTGCGCCATCGCGGTGGCGGTTTCCAGCTTCTGCAGGGCGGCCTGCAGTTCTGTCGACAGCGTCTGGCACTTTGCCGAAACGTCGATCTCTTCCTTACCCATCGCCTCAAGATCGAGATAGCGCTGCTCGGCTTCTTCGAGCTGTTCTTCGAGGTCGACATTATAGCGTGTCAGGGCGCGCACCAGTGACTTCAACGAGGCTTCGCCTTTGCTGGCGGTCTCGGAAAAGACGCCTTCCCACCACGCCTCGCTGGGTTCGATCGAATCGGGCACAGGTGACTCCCGAAACATGCTTTGAGGATGTCCCCCGCAGCTTAGCCGAGCGACTCTGCTTTGCCGATGAAATTTGAGTTGCGGCAGTCAATGGCGACAGCGTGCATTCCCATCCAGCCGGCGCGTCAGCGCGTAGTCCGAGATTGGCGGAGACGCGCTTTGCCCCGCTGGGTAAGATGGAGGTATGACCACCGGCGCGAGTGTCGATCCCCCCGGCTCCCGCACGGCGAGCCACGTTGGCTTTCTCCGGAGCCAGACGCACAGCTCGCACGATGCGTTGGAGCAGACCCTGGACCTGTTGCGGCCGCCGCTGGAAAAAGCGCGGTTCACCGCAGTTCTATCCCGCTTTTATGGCTTCCACTCGGTATGGGAAGCCGCGATTGCCGCACACCCGGCCATAGCGGCGTTTGCGCGCGATCGATCACGCCTTCCGCTCTTGCGGCACGACCTGATGGCGCTCGGCCTGAGTGACCGCGAGATTTCCAGGCTTCCGCTGTGCGACGATGCCGCCGCGCTCGCTCGAACCGAAGCATCCGCGCTTGGTTCAATGTATGTCGTCGAAGGCTCAAGCCTCGGAGGCCGATTGATAAGCCGGGGACTTGCGGAGCAGCCCTGGCTGCCGGCAACGGGTCTGACCTATTTCAACCCCTATGGAGACCGCACCGGAGCGATGTGGCAGGGGTTCAAAGCGTGGTGCGACGCGCAAGCCTCCGGTCTAGACTGGACGCAAGCGGCAGAAGGAGCACGGGCGACCTTTGCCTTATTGCAGGGCTGGCTTACCCGTTGAACGCCCGCTGATCAGGCCAGCGGCGGCAAGCGGTCGATCAACTTGTCCAACCGTACGGGATAATCGCGCACGCGGATGCCGGTGGCGTTATAGATTGCATTCGCGACCGCGGCGCCGACGCCGCAAAGGCCCAGCTCGCCGACGCCTTTGGCCTTCATCGGGGATGAGATCGGATCGGTCTCGTCGAGGAAGATGACCTCCTGGTGCGGGATGTCGGCATGCACCGGCACCTCGTAACCGGCGAGGTCGTGGTTGACGAAGAAGCCGAGGCGCTTGTCTACCGCCAATTCTTCCATGAGCGCGGCGCCGACACCCATGGTCATCGCGCCGATCACCTGGCTGCGCGCCGATTTGGGGTTGAGAATGCGGCCTGCCGCGCAAACCGCCAGCATCCGCCGAATCCGCGTTTCTCCCGTATAGGCGTCCACGCCCACCTCCACGAAGTGTCCCGCGAAGGTGGATTGCTGATAGCGTTTGGCGAGATCGCCGTACTCGATGCTGTCCTCTGCCACCAGATCATTGGTCTCCGCCGCCCGGCCGAGCGGAGCGCTGCGATTGCCGGAGCGGACCTGCCCGTCGACAAACTCTGCCTCGGCCGAGTTGAACCCGAGCTTGTGCGCAACGGCCTCGCGAAGCTTCACGCAGGCGGCGTAGACGCCCGCGGTTGAGTTGTTCGCGCCGAACTGGCCGCCCGAACCGGCAGAGACCGGGAAATCGGAATCTCCCAGGCTAACCGTCACCTGCTCCAGTGACACCCCCATCATCTCGGCCGCAGTTTGAGCGAGGATGGTGTAGCTGCCGGTGCCGATATCGGTCATGTCGGTCTCGACCGTCACGCCGCCACTCGCGTGCAACCGCACCCGAGCACCAGACTTCATCAACAGGTTATTGCGGAAGCCCGCCGCCATGCCGAGGCCGACCAGCCATTGCCCCTCCCGGCGCTGGCCGGGGCTCGCATTGCGCCGGTTCCAACCAAAGCGCTCCGCACCGGTACGCAGACATTCAACAAGCTGACGCTGGGAGAAGGGCCGCTCCGGGTGCTCCGGATCGACCTGTGTGTCATTGACGATGCGGAACTCGACCGGATCGATGCCCAGTTTTTCCGCCATCTCATCCATCGCGGCCTCGATCGCCAACATCCCCGCGGCCTCTCCCGGGGCACGCATGGAGTTGCCTTCCGGCAGGTCGAGCACCGCGAGCCGCATCGCAGTGAGGCGGTTTTCGCCGGCATACAGCAGCTTGGTCTGGGAGACCGCCGTCTCCGGCTGACCGTCCGGAAGATCACCGGAGGTGCTTTCATGCGCAATCGCGGTGATCCTGCCGTCGCGGGCCGCGCCGATGCGGATCCGCTGGATCGTCGCAGGCCGATGCGTGGTGTTGTTCGCGATCATCGGACGCGGCAGCGCCAACTTCACCGGACGACCCGCCGCCTTTGCCCCGAGCGCCGCCAGAACGGCATCCGCGCGCAGGAACAGCTTGCCGCCAAAACCGCCACCGATATACGGCGAATCCAACCGCACCTTTTCCGGCGAAATACCCAGGGTCTTCGCAACGTCCCGTTTGCCCCAGGCGATCATTTGGCTGGACGTCCAAAGAGTCAGCCTGTCGCCATTCCAGGCAGCGATCGTCGCGTGCGGCTCCATCATCGCATGGGTCTCGTCGGGCGTCGTGTAGGTCGCGTCCAGCGTGACGGGGGCGACGGCAAAAGCGGCTTCAAAATCGCCGAAGCGATCCTCTCCCGAGCCACCGCCGCTACCTTCGCCGCTATCGGCGGGTACCAGCGGCGCGTTCGATGCCTCTACGGCCAGATCGAAGCGGCCGGGCTGGCGCTCGTATTCCGCCTTGATCGCTGCCGCTCCCTCGCGCGCCTGCTCGAAGGTCTCCGCCACAACGACGGCGATTGCCTGGTGGTAGTGCTGGATGTCCGAACCGCCGAAGAGAAAGGCGGTGTTCATCTCGCCCTTGTCCAGCCGGGGAATATCCAGCGTGGTTACGATCGCAAGTACGCCAGGCACCTTGGCCGCCGCAGCCGTGTCCATGACTGTGACGCGGCCCTTGGCGATTTCCGCACCCAGTACATAGCCATAAGCCTGGTTAGGAGCGACGTCATGACGTTCATAGGCATAGGGTGCTCGACCTGTGGTCTTCAGCCGTCCGTCAATGCGGTCGAGCGGCTTGCCAACGACCTTGAGCTGATCGATCGGGTTCTGAGTTGCCGGAGCGTCGAATTTCATGGCTCAGCCCTTCGCCTCGGCAAGCACGGAGGCCAGGGCGCGCTCCGCCAAAGTCACCTTGAATGCGTTATCGGGGGTCGGCTTCGCACCCGCGAGGATCGCCGCCATCGCCGACCTGGCGCCTAGCGGCAGCTCTGCTTCGGCCGCTTCCACCCGCCACGGCTTGTGGGCTACGCCGCCCAGCGCCACGCGTCCGGTGCCGTCCCGGTGCAGCACGGCGGCGACCGAAACCAGCGCGAACGCATAGGAGGCACGGTCGCGAACCTTGCGATAGACCTGCATGCCGCCGACCGGCGGGGGCAGGATCACGGCCGTGATGAATTCGCCGCTTTCCAGCGCCGTCTCGATATGTGGGGTCTCGCCCGGCAAGCGATGTAAGTCACCTATGGGCAACGAGCGAGTCGTGCCGTCCGGTTTCACCGTCTCGACGACCGCATCCAGCACTCGCATCGCCACCGCCATATCCGAAGGATGTGTAGCGATGCACGCGTCGCTGCTCCCGATTATCGCCAGCTGCCGCGACACGCCACCGATGGCGGAGCAGCCGCTGCCAGGCTCACGCTTATTGCAGGGTTGCGCGGTGTCATAGAAATACGGACACCGGGTACGCTGCAACAGGTTGCCTGCGGTTGTCGCCCGGTTGCGCAACTGGCCCGACGCACCCGCCAGTAGGGCGCGCGCGAGTATGGCATAGTCGCGGCGGACGCGGGGATCGGCAGCCAGATCGGTGTTGCGCACCAAGCCGCCAATACGCAGGCCGCCTTCCGGCGTCGGTTCGATCCTGTCGAGCCCGACGCCATTGACATCCACGAGATGTGGCGGGGTCTCGATCTGTAATTTCATCAGATCGAGCAGGTTGGTTCCACCGGCGATGAACCTGGCACCGGGCATCCGTACCACCGCCGCCGCCGCCGCCGAAGGTGTTGCAGCGCGCTCGTAGGTGAAGGGCTTCATGGACTGCTCCCGACCAATTCCGCGATCGCCTCTTCGATGTTGGAATAAGCCCCGCAGCGGCAGATATTTCCGCTCATGCGTTCACGGAACTCGATGCTGGTAGCCTCGGTTTCGGCGGTCAAATCGGCGGTGACGTGGCTGGGTATCCCGGCCCTGATTTCGTCGATCACCGCGACCGCGGAGCAGATCTGGCCCGGTGTACAGTACCCGCACTGGTAGCTGTCATGTCTGACAAAGGCGGCCTGCATCGGGTGCATTGCGTTCGGTGAACCGAGGCCCTCGATTGTTGTGACCCGGGCCCCCTCATGCATAACCGCCAGGGTCAAGCAGGCGTTTAGGCGCCGCCCATCCAAGATCACGGTGCAGGCGCCGCACTGGCCGTGATCGCAACCCTTTTTGCTGCCGGTGAGATTGAGGTGCTCGCGCAGCGCGTCGAGCAAGGTGGTGCGCGTGTCGAGTTCGAGCGTGTGGCACTGATCGTTGACGGTAAAGGACACTTTCATCGCTAAGCTTACCTGAGTAGAGCAATGGTTATTCGTCGCGATCTCTTCACCGCTTGCCGCTGCGGCGTTTGACTTACGCGCGAGCAGATCGGCAGTGACAGTATACATCACCACATAAACCTGATGTGCTGTGGCGCGCATGCTCGCCACAGGCCTCAAAGGCAATGTGTCATAGCCGTGGAGGGACATGCCGTGCCGAACCGGTTCACCAAGGGCATGCCGCACGGGGCCTCGCGAATATCAACGATGCGAGTCGCGCGCGAAGACCTTCGATTTCGCTGTATCAATCGTCATCGTGTGCTTGTGTCATCGTGTACTTGCGATGATCGTCGGCTTCCAGCATCGCCGCTACCCCATGGCTGCAATGCCTCGGGAGTCCGCATGGTATCGACGCTGGCATAATGAACCGCGGAACCACGCGCCGCCTGTAGCCCCTGTGGGAAGCCCGAGCGATTGCGGTAATCGGCGTTCGCCGATTTGTGGCTGCCTTTTTCTGTCGTCAATCCGACTGCGCACGCGACATCAAGCGCCGTTACCGCCAGCAAGGCCGCTAGCGCCCAGGGCTTGCGTCCGTTGTCACCAGATCTGTCACTCGGCAGTGCGGCGACCGTCGCGATATCGATTGCGTCACCACTGACACGCGCCCAGATCCAAGGGGTTGCATCGTGGCTTGCGAGAATGGCCACCCCGGTGGCGATCTCGCGCAGACCATAGGCCTGGATCAGGCGCTTGTTGCCATCGCCATCGAGCCCAGCCAACTGGCCGACGCCGCCAGGGGCCAGCAGCTCGGCCAGTCCCAATGCGATAGAGAAGTATCCAAGGCCTTTCGCCGTCCGGTCATGTGACGATCTGGATCGACCTGACAGCGCGGTTCGCGGCACACCCCGTGCCATGCTCATGCCCTCCCCGGCGTCAGCACGACCTTGATGCAGCCGTCCTGCTTGTCACGAAATGTCTTGTACATCTCCGGTCCCTGTTCAAGACCGACGCGATGCGTAATGACGAAGGACGGATCGATTTGTTCTTCCAAAATCATCTTCAACAGATCGTCGGTCCATCGGTTCACATGCGTCTGGCCCGTCCGGACGGTCAGTCCTTTATTCATCAGGGCGCCGAACGGAATTTTGTCGAGGAGCCCGCCATAGACGCCCGGAACCGAGAGCGTGCCGGCGGGGCGGCAGACATAAATCATCTCGCGCAGCACATGCGGGCGATCGGTTTCAAGCATCATCGCCTGCTTTGCACGATCGTATATCGTGTCAATCGAGCCGGTGGCATGGGCTTCGAGGCCAACGGCGTCGATGCACTTCTCCGGACCTTTGCCGTCGGTCAGGTCGTTAAGCCGCGCGACCGTGCTTTCTTCCTCGAAGTTGATCGTGACAGCCCCGGCTGCCTTTGCCATTGAGAGCCGCTCCGGCAGGCGATCGATGGCGACGACCTGTTTCGCACCGAGCATTATGGCGCTGCGGATCGCCATCTGGCCCACCGGTCCACAGCCCCAGATCGCAACCGTGTCGGTCGGCTGGATGTCGCATTGCACGGCGCCCTGCCAGCCGGTGGGGAAGATGTCGCTGAGGAACAGCAGCTTTTCATCGTCGATGCCGCTCGGCACCTTGATGTGAGTGGCATCCGCGAACGGTACCCGTAAATATTCCGCCTGACCGCCTGCATAACCGCCGGTCAGATGCGTATAGCCGAACAGCCCCGCAGTGGTATGCCCGAACGCCGCATCCCCGATCTTCTTGTTCCGGTTGGTGCGCTCACAGACGGAGAAGTTGCCGCGCCGGCATTGCTCGCACTCGCCGCAGATAATCGTGAATGGCACAACGATGCGATCGCCCACCTTGAGCTTTGACTTGGCGCCCCGCCCGACTTCGACGACTTCACCCATCGTCTCGTGACCCATGATGTCGCCGCTTTTCATCCCCGGCATGAAGTGATCGAACAAATGAAGATCGGAGCCGCAGATGGCGCAACTCGTCACCTTGATGATAGCGTCCCGGTCGTCCTCGATGTGCGGGTCGGGCACCGTATCGCAGCGAATATCGGTGGTTCCATGCCAGACCAGGGCCTTCATTTCTTCTCCTGCTAAGAAACGGTACGTCCTCGACCGCATTCGCGGCTGCCTGGTTGGGACCGGACGTAACGGATTCTGTGTAAAGCGCGCGAGCGACTGCACGTCACAACGGCGCCTGTTCGTCACCGTTCCTTCGCAGTTCGATTAAACACTTTTGTTTATCTTAGGTTATAGGACGATGACTGCTGCAAACGGGAGGCGCCACCGCCGACTGGGCGATCGGTGATGATAACGCTGGCGGTCTGCCCGAGGGCTCTGGGGTTACGACTTCCTGCCAAAGGACCGGCTCGGAACGTCGCGGAACAGCGACATGTGCGTGTGATCGGCGACCCAGTCGTCGCCAACAGTGCGACGCGACAGGGCGACCGTGGTGCGGCCGGGTCGATCATACACCGCGCCGTCTTGGCCGTAGCCGGTGGAGTCGAACACGCCCATGCCGATCGCACAAAGACGATCCGGCGAGACGATGGCCCGGATGTCATCTTCGCGATAGTGGAAGCCGGAGGTGACACCCCATACGTTGCGCCATTGCGCCGCTTCGACTTGCTCGCGGCCGGTTATGAAATTCTCGAACGTGCCGAAGGCGATCATATCCTCGGCGAAGAGCGGCCGCGCGCCTTCGTAATCGACGGCCCGAACATGCTCCGACAAACGCCGGAACCAGGCTTTGACGCGGTCGAGATCGTCAGACTGAGGCGGCTGGATCACGTCTCTTTCTCCTGCGGCGACAAAGCCCGCGAAGTATAAGGGCGCAGAGCGCAGCAGGAGTAGCGAATGTCGGGACCGCTTGCGGGGGTGCGGATCATCGATCTGACGACGATCGTTCTGGGCCCGGTGGCAACCCAATTGCTCGGCGATTGGGGCGCCGAGGTGATCAAGGTCGAGCCGCCCGAGGGCGAGGCGATGCGCGGCCTGGGGCCCGCGCGGCACAAGGGCATGGCCGCGTATTTCCTCAATGTGAACCGCAACAAAAAGAGCCTCGCACTCGACCTGAAACGGCCGGAGGCAAAGGAGGCCCTGTTGCGGCTGGCAAAAACAGCCGATGTGTTTGTCCACAACATGCGGCCGAGCGCGGTCGAGCGGCTGGGGCTGGATTATCCGGCGGTGCGTGCCGCCAATCCGCGCATCGTCTATGCCTGGGCGAGCGGCTATCGTGCCGACGGGCCGCGCCGAGACCGCGGTGCCTTTGACGACATTATCCAGGGCGAAAGCGGCATGGCCGCGATCAACGCGCCGCAGCAGGGGTCCGACCTGGGCGTGCCGCGCTATCTGCCAATGGCGGTGTCGGACAAGCTTTGCGGCCATTCACTGGCCTCGGCGGTCGGCATGGCATTGTTCCACCGCGAGCGAACCGGCGAAGGCCAGGAGGTGCATGTGCCGATGATGGAAACGATGGCCGCCTTTAACCTCGTCGATCATCTGTGGCACGGCGTCCTCGGCGAGCCGGAAAAGGGGCTCGGCTACCCGCGCATGTTCACGCCGTACCGCCGGCCCTACGCCACCGGCGACGGCTATATCTGCATCCTGGCAACGACCGACCGGCAGTGGCGCAACCTGTTTCTCGCACTCGACCGGCACGACCTCGCCGACGATCCGAAGTATGCGACGATCGCCGGCCGCACCGATCATATCGATGCCCTCTACAAGATGCTGGCCGACAGCATGCGCGAGCGCGGAACGGCGGAATGGCGCGAGCGGCTCGACGCGTTCGACGTGCCAAACGGCGCGGTCAACGACTTGCAGAGTCTCGTCGCCGATCCGTATCTGCACGAGACCGGCTTTTTTCAGCGGATGGAACACCCCACGGAGGGGCCGGTGGTGATGATGGCGATTCCCACCGAATTCTCCGGTTCGCCTGGCGATATCCGCTCGCTGGCGCCGCGATTGGGGCAACACAACCAGGAAATACTCGGTGACCTTGGTTACAGCGAAACAGAGATTGAGGCGCTGCGGTGACTGCGCGGGCCGTTGACAGCGCTCGCGGCTCGGGCGGATGCTTAAAGCATAGGAAATTGCCTGCCGGGAGGGCACCATGGCCATCGCCGTCACGCCATTACATGAACATATTGGAGCGGAGATCGCCGGGCTCGACCTGAGCCGCCCGCTTACCCCCGCCACCGTCAAGGAATTGTGGCAGGCGATTGACCGGTATGCCGTGCTGGTCTTTCACGACCAGCAGATCACCGACGAACAATTGCGCGATTTCGCCGGCCGTTTTGGCGAATTGGAGATCGGCCGCTCGGCCGCTGCCGGAGGTCGCCGCCGCCTCGCCTTTCCCGAGATCGGCGACATCTCGAATCTCGACGAAGACAGTCAGGTGCGTGCCCGCGACGATCGCCGACGGCTCGACAGCCTCGGCAACCGGCTCTGGCACACAGACGCATCCTATATGCCGGTGCCGGTGGTGCTCGGCATGCTGTTCGCGGTGACGGTGCCGCCGCCCTCCCCGTTCGGTGCCGGCGAGACCGAGTTCGCCGATATGCGCGCCGCCTACGACGCGTTGACCGACGCGCAGAAGCAGGCGATCGAGGGGCTGGTCGTCGAGCATGATGTGTTCTGGTCGCGCGGCCAGATCGGCTTTACCGAATTCGCCCCCGGCGAACGCGAGAAATACCCTCCGTCGCGGCAACGGCTGGTGCGGCGGCATCCCGGCTCGGGCCGCAAGACGCTTTACCTGTCGGCACATGCCTCGCACATCGTCGGCATGCCCAGACCGGAAGGCAGGTTGCTGCTGAACGATCTGACCGAGCACGCCATCCAGCGGCAATTCGTCTACAGCCACACATGGCGGCCCGGCGACCTGGTGATCTGGGATAATCGCGACACGATGCATCGCGGCCGCCCGCACGACGAGATGCAGCCACGCGACCTGCGTCGCGCCACAACGCTCGATGTCGGCTCGACACTCGATGAGGCGGCATAGTCGCTTGGTTCGTAATAGCCGCGCGCCGACGGCTTAGTCCATGAGACGAGCGGCCCGGATATGGATCCCGTTCCTGCCCGGCGCGGTTTTCATCCTTTATCTCTACGAGACCGAGGCGCTTGGCGGCTTGCCAGCTCTCCTTGCCGCCGCGGCGCTTCTCGCCTTTTCGTCCGCGATGAGCTGGGCCACGCATCGCGGCGTGAGTACCGCCGCGCAGGAGGCGATACGGGGACTGGGCCCTGATGTGGCACCCTCGTCCCCTGCCCCGCTGAGCCCCGCCGCCGCGGCAATCCGCCCTACGCTCGTTCGGCTCAACCGCGACTGGCAGGAACATGCCGCGCTGACGCAACAGCGGCTGGCCGCCGCGGAGGCGATCATCGCGGCGGTTCCCGACCCGCTGATTCTGGTGGACGCACAACGGCGAATCGTCCGCTGCAATGAAGCCGCGATCGAGTTTGTCGGGCACGACGCGCAATCGCACGACTTGGCCGCGGGGCTGCGCAATCCGGCATTACTGGCGGCGGTCGACGCGGTGTTACGCGAGGACAGGAAGCGCAGTGTCGAGTTTGTCCTGTCGGTGCCGGTCGAACGGGTTTTGCGCGCGCATGTCGCGCGCATTGAAGGGCCAGCGCTCAACGGCGGGACCGCGATTATCCGGCTTTACGATGTCACCGAATTGAAACGCGGCGAGCAGCTGCGGGCGGACTTCATCGCCAATGCCGGCCACGAGCTCAAAACCCCGCTTACCGTATTGATCGGCTTCATCGAGACGCTGCTCGGCCCGGCGCGTGATGACGAGGTCGCGCGCGACCGATTTCTCGGCATCATGCGCGAGCAGGCGCAGCGCATGGCGCGGCTGGTCGGCGATCTGTTGTCGTTATCGCGGATCGAGCTGAACGAACATGTCGTGCCGACCGGCCGCGTACATGTCGATTCCGTCATAGCAGAGGTGGTGCGGGGCCTCGAACTGCGCGCCGCTCAGCGCGAAATCCGGATCTCGGTGGAACTGCCGCTTGAATTGCCCGAGGTGTTGGGCGCGCATGACGAGCTGGTGCAGATCTTCCAGAACCTGCTCGACAACGCCGTGAAATACGCCCGGCCGCAGACCCGCGTTACGGTCGGCGGTGGCATCGGCGGTCCCGGACGTTCGCTGACTTATGTCTCGGTCACCGACCAGGGGGACGGAATCGCAAGCGAGCACATCCCCCGCCTCACCGAGCGCTTTTATCGGGTCGACACGGCGCGTTCGCGAGAACTTGGCGGTACCGGGCTCGGGCTGGCTATCGTCAAGCACATCCTCAATCGACACCGAGGCCGCCTCGAGATCGCCAGCAAAGTCGGTGTCGGCTCCAGCTTTACGGTGTGGCTGCGCAGCGCGCCAAGCGATCGCCTGCAAGCCAGCCCAGCGGCATGAGCCGGCGCAGCCGCTGTCATCAAATTGTAATTCAATCGTCATAAAAGCTTATCGGGTGAGGTTTAGAACGCGCCGTAGCCGGCCTATTGGTCGGCGAACACCCCGACACGGAGTCATCCCTTGGCAATCTTCAAAAGAACGCTGCTCGCGGCGGCTGTTGCCGCGTGCGGGTTCGCGGGTGCCGCCAATGCCGCCGAGATTTCCGGCGCTGGCGCGACCTTCCCCTACCCGATCTACGCGAAGTGGGCGGAAGCCTACAGGGCTAAGACGAACACGGCGATGAATTACCAGTCGATCGGCTCAGGCGGCGGCATCAAGCAGATCACCGCCAAGACAGTCGATTTCGGCGCCTCGGATATGCCGTTAAAGCCGGAAGAGCTGGAGAAGAACGGGCTTCAGCAATGGCCGATGGTGATGGGCGGCGTCGTCATGGTCGTCAACCTTCAGGGCGTCAAGCCGGGTGAGCTCAAGCTCGACGGCAAGACCATCGCCGGCATGTATCTCGGCAAGATCACGAAGTGGAACGACCCGGCAATCGCTCAGCTCAACCCCGGCGTGACCCTGCCCGATAAAGCGATCGCGACGGTGCATCGCTCTGACGGGTCGGGCACCAATTTCATCTTCACGCACTATCTCTCGAGCGTCGATGCGGAGTTCAAGGACAAGATCGGCGAGAACACGTCGGTCGAGTTTCCGAACGGGCTGGGCGGCAAAGGCAATGAGGGTGTGGCAGCGCTGGCCGGCCGCACGGACGGCGCGATAGGCTATGTCGAGTACGCCTACGCGCTGCAGAACAAGATGAACTTCACCCAGATGAAAAATCATGACGGCGCATTCGTGTCGCCGGACAGCAAGACGTTCCAGGCCGCGGCGGCCAATGCCGACTGGTCGAAGGCGCAGGGCTTCTATCTGCTGCTCACCGATCAGCCCGGCAAGGAGAGCTGGCCGATTACGGGTGCCACCTTCATCCTGATGCACAAGCAGCAGACCAGCCCCGACAAGGCGAAGGAGGTCCTCAACTTCTTCGATTGGTCGTATCGCAATGGCGGCCAGATGGCCGAGCAGCTGGACTATGTGACGATGCCGACCAATGTCGTCAGCATGGTTGAGCAGAGCTGGAAGACGATCGTCGGCCAGGACGGCAAGCCGGTGTGGACCGGGCCCGGTTCCTGACTGCCGCGGTGCCACGGGAGGCCGCTCCGCGGCCTTCCGTTTTTGAATGACTGGAGCGGATTTTGCCCGCCGACCTTGCAGTGCAACGCCACGCGACACCGTCACAGCGCGGCTCCATGCCGTTCGGTGACGGTCTGTTCTTTGGGCTGACGCTATTCTTCGCGGCGCTGGTATTGCTGATCCTCAGCGGTGTCATCGTCTCGCTCGTTACCGGCGCGTGGCCGGCCCTGCAGAAATTCGGCTTCGGCTTTCTGATCGCCAATTCCTGGAATCCGGTCACCGACAAATTCGGGGCCGTGGCCCCGATCTACGGCACGCTCGTCACTTCGGCGATCGCCATGCTGATCGGCATCCCGGTCGCCTTCGGGATCGCCCTATTTATTACCGAACTCTGTCCGAGATGGCTGAAGCGGCCGCTCGCGACGATGATCGAGCTGCTCGCCGCCATCCCCAGCATCATTTACGGCATCTGGGGCTTATTCGTACTGGCGCCATTTCTTCAGGAATATGTCGAGCCGGCCCTGATCGACACGCTGGGCAACATTCCCGGGATCGGCGCCTTGTTCGCGGGGCCACCCCTGGGCATCGGCGTGCTGACCGCAGGCTTTATCCTGTCGATCATGGTGCTGCCGTTTATCTCGTCGATCATGCGGGACGTGTTCGAGACGGTGCCGCCGGTGCTCAAGGAAAGCACCTACGCACTCGGCGCCACAACGACCGAGGTGGTGTGGAAAGTGGTGCTGCCCTTTACCCGGATCGGCGTGGTCGGAGGCATTCTGCTGGGTCTGGGGCGAGCGCTCGGCGAAACCATGGCGGTGACGTTTGTCATCGGCAATTCCCACCATATCCAAACGTCGATCCTGCAGCCCGGGACGACCATTTCGGCCTCGCTCGCCAATGAGTTCACGGAGGCAGTCGGCGACCTCTACGTGTCGTCGCTGATCGGGCTCGGTCTGATCCTGTTCGTCATCACGTTCATCGTTCTCGCGATCGCCAAGCTGATGCTGATCCGGCTGGAAAAGCAGGCGCGGAGCTGAACGATGGATCTCTACGCGCGCCGCCAGCTTTTGCACCGCATCGTCGTCGGGCTGTCAATCGCGGCCACGATCTTCGGCCTGCTGTGGCTTGTGCTGGTTATCGGGACCTTGCTGATTAACGGCGTCGGTGCGATCGGCCCGACATTGTTCACTCAGAACACACCGCCCCCCGGCAGCAGCGGCGGCCTGCTTAACGCCATATTCGGCAGCCTGTTAATGACGGTCATCGCGACCCTTATCGGCACGCCGACCGGCATTCTCGCCGGCACATTCCTCGCCGAGTACGCCCGCAGCCACTGGTTCGGCGAAGTCGTGCGCTTTATCAATGACATTCTGCTGAGCGCGCCATCGATCATCATCGGGCTGTTCGTCTATCAGCTGATGGTCGTGCGGATGGGGCATTTTTCCGCGTGGGCCGGTGCCGTGGCGCTCGCCATCATCATGATCCCGGTCGTGGTGCGCACCACCGAAGACATGCTGCGGCTGGTCCCCAGCGCCTTGCGCGAGGCGGCCGCCGCGCTCGGCGCGCCGCGCTGGAAGGTGATCGTGATGGTCACCTACCGCGCCGCGGTACAAGGCATCCTGACCGGCGTATTGCTGGCCCTGGCGCGGATCGCCGGCGAGACCGCGCCGCTGCTGTTCACCGCGCTCAACAATCAGTTCTGGAGCACCAATCTGGATGCACCAATGGCCAATCTGCCGGTGGTCATCTTCCAGTTCGCGATGAGCCCCTACGCGGATTGGCAAACGCTGGCCTGGGGCGGCGCGCTTCTGATCACCGCGGCCATCCTTATTCTTAACATCACCGCGCGGATCTTCGCGTCATGGAGCAGCTTCGAGCAATGAACTCCTCAGCAGCCCGACCACTGCACTCGCAGGGTGACGATAACGGCGCGCCATCCGCGCGCGCGGCGCTGCCCACCGAGCGGACCGTCTCGGCGCCGCCGCTCGCCGCTCTGGTCTCGCCAGCGGGCGGCCAGTCGGTGCCGGCCAGCGCCGCAGCGCCCGCGCTCAAGGTCGATATCCGCAACATCGACTTTTTCTACGGCAAGTTTCAGGCACTCCACGATATCAGCCTGCCCCTATATGACCGCCGGGTCACCGCCTTCATCGGTCCGTCAGGCTGCGGAAAATCGACGCTGCTGCGCATCCTGAACCGGATTTTTCAGCTTTATCCCGGTCAGACGGCGAGCGGCGAGGTCTTGCTCGACGGCAATAACATTCTGGCACCGGGGCTCGACCTCAACCGCCTTCGGTCGAAGATCGGGATGGTGTTTCAGAAGCCGACGCCGTTCCCGATGTCGATCTACGACAACATAGCCTTTGGCATCCGGCTTTACGAACGCCTGCCGAAGAGCGAACTCGACGACCGCATCGAATCCGCGCTGCGGCGGGCGGCGTTATGGGACGAGGTTCGCGACAAACTGCGGCAGAGTGGGCTCGGTCTATCGGGCGGCCAACAGCAGCGCCTGTGTATCGCGCGCGCCATCGCGGTAGAGCCGGAAGTACTATTGCTCGACGAGCCAGCCTCGGCGCTCGACCCGATATCGACACAGCGTATCGAAGAACTGATCGCCGAGCTGAAGACCGACTACTGCATTGCGATTGTCACCCACAACATGCAGCAGGCCGCCCGCAGCTCCGACTACACGGCGTTTTTCTACCTCGGCCAATTGATCGAATTCGACGAGACGGAACGCATCTTCACCCATCCGAAGGAACGCCGGACCGAGGATTACATCACCGGCCGGTTTGGCTGAGGGGAGGACCGGACATGGCCTCTGAACACATCATCAAGAGCTACGACGACGAATTGCAGCGACTGCGCAAGACGATCGTCGAGATGGGCGGCCGGGCGGAAAGTCAGCTCGCCGCCGCGATCGAGGCCGTGGTCAGGCGCGACAGCGACTTGGCGGCGCAGGTGATTGAGGGCGATCAGGCCGTCGATCAGCTCGAACGCGACCTTGATAATCTGGCGATCCGTCTCCTGGCGCTGCGGCAACCGATGGCGCGCGACTTGCGCGAGATCGTCGCCGCGCTGAAGATCGGCAGCGATCTTGAACGCATCTGCGATTACGCGGCGAATGTCGCCAAGCGCTCTATCGCCCTGTCGCAGGCGCCGCCGGCCCAGCCAACGCACGCCTTGCCACGCATGGCGCATCTCGCCCTGACGCTCGTCAAAGACGTGATCGATGCCTATGTCGCACGCGACGCCGACAAGGCCATTGTCGTGTGGAACCGCGACGAAGAGCTCGACGAAATGTATTCGAGCCTGTTCCGCGAATTCCTCACCTACATGATGGAAGACCCCCGCAATATCGGCGTCTACACGCACCTTCTGTTCATGGCCAAGAACATCGAGCGGATCGGCGATCACGCCACCAACATCGCCGAGGACCTGTACTATCTCGTGCACGGCACGCCGCTCGATCAGGTGCGACCCAAGCGCGACAAGTCGAGCCTCGAAGTTGTCGCCGATCGTCCGGCGGAGAGCGGCGCCTTATGAAACCGCTCGTGCTGATCGTCGAGGACGAGGCGCCGCTCGTCACGATGCTGCGGTACAATCTCGAGCGCGAGGGCTTCGCCGTCGACGAGGCGACCGATGGCGAGGAGGCGCTGTTACGCATTTCAGAGCGGCGGCCTGATGCGGTGCTGCTCGACTGGATGCTGCCGCTTGTCTCGGGCATCGAGGTTTGCCGGCAGATTCGCCGCGCGCCGGGGACGCGTTCGCTGCCGGTGATCATGCTGACCGCCCGCGGCGAGGAAAACGACCGTATCCGGGGGTTGGATAGCGGCGCCGACGATTATGTCGTCAAGCCCTTCAGCCCGAGCGAACTGGTAGCCCGGCTGCGGGCGGTGATCCGCCGGGCCCAGCCGAATGCCTCGGAAAATCTGCTGCAATATGCCGATCTGTCGATGGACCTGACGGCCCATCGGGTCACCCGATCGGGTCATTCGGTGCATCTCGGACCGACGGAATTCCGCCTCCTCTACCATTTCCTGCAGTACCCCGGCCGGGTGTTTTCCCGCGAACAGCTGCTTGATCGCGTCTGGGGCCAGGATTCCGATATCGAGATGCGTACCGTCGATGTGCATATCCGCCGGCTCCGCAAGGCGCTCAATGTTGCCGGCGGAAAGGATTTGCTGCGCACCGTCCGGTCGGTCGGCTACGCGCTCGACGCGGTGTCCTGAGGCAGACGCGCGGGGTTGCTTCACCGGGAATGTATCGCTTAGGGTGCTCCCGCGAAGGTTGGGGGCCTCGCCTGCCGATGTATCGTTCCGTTATATGTGCCTCGTTCCTGGCGCTCCTGCTCAATGCGTGTTCGAGCGGTCCGTATGGTGGCGAGGTCGTCGAACAGGCCAAGCCCGGCGGCAAGATCGCCTTTGATCTCGTTCAGATTGACGATGGCGTCGTCAAGACACTGGAGGCGCAGCACCCGCCGCCCTTTGCTACGCGGTTCAAGGAATACATCCCGGCCCCCGATCTGAAGATTGCCACCGGTGATATCGTCGGCATCACCGTCTGGGAATCGGCCGATAATGGCTTGTTCGGCAACTCCCTGACGGAGCTGTCGTTTCCGGCGGGTTCAGCGGCACGCGCCTTGACCGGCGGGTCGGCAGCCTCCGCCTTGGCGGGCGTGCCGAGTTCCCCGGGCGGCCTCACTGTCTCCCCCAATCTGATGGCGTTGCTGTTTGGCGCGACGGGCGCCGCCGGCGGACTATCGTCCTCCCAGACATCCGGTCTGGACGCCTTGTCGACGAGCGGCGGGGGTTCCGCGCTCGGTGGGGGTAGCCAAACCGGCAACAACAACAGCTCACCGACAAATCGGCCCTCGCTGGGCATGACTGGCCTGTCGAGTAGCGATAGCGCCTCGACGTCGTCGCTGGGCGGCTTCACCTCGAACTCCGGTGGTGCTTCCGGCCAGCGCGGCCAGGATCTGGGCAAACTTCTCGACGTGGCATCGCAAAGCGGGCGTCCTGGTACGCGCATCCCCGATCAGCAGGTAGGCACCGACGGCGCGATCAGCATTCCGTTTATCGGCCGCGTCAATGTCGCGGGCCGCACCCCCACCGAGGTCGAGAAGTCGATCGAGGCGGGGCTGAGGGGTAAGGCGCTCGATCCACAGGTATTGGTGGTCGACAAAAAAAGTGTGGCGAACACGGTATCGGTCGCCGGCGAGGTGGTGGGTGGCGCGCGAATTCCGCTGTCGCCAGGTGGTGACCGTCTGCTGCAGGTGATTGCCGAGGCGGGCGGCGCCAAGGCGCCGCCGCACGAGACATTTGTCCGCCTGTCGCGCGGCGACGTCACCGCGACAGTCTCCCTGGCGACGCTGGTGTCCGACCCGTCGCAGGACATCTATGCCGAGCCGGGCGACGTTCTGACCCTCGTGCGGCGGCCGCAGATCTTCAGCGTGTTCGGTGCCACCGGTAAGAACACCGTGGTAACCTTCAATTCGGATAAGCTGCCCCTGTCGGACGCTCTGGCGAAAGCCGGTGGCCTCAACGACGATAAAGCCGATCCACGGGCCGTATTTCTATTCCGTTATGAGCCGGAGAGCGTGGTACGGGCGCTCGGGCAACCGATGGCCACCGACGCGCCTGCCGGCATCTCCCCGGTCGCATACCGGCTCGATCTGATGGACGCGAAATCATATCTCCTGGCGAAGCGGTTTGCCGTGCACGACCAGGACGTGATCTATGTTGCAAACGCCCGGGCCCAGGCGGTTTATCAAGCCTTTACGGCGCTGTCGCAGGTTGTCGGGCCAGTCGAAACCGGTTTCCTCACCTGTTATTACGCCGCTAATTGCTGATCGCGGGTCGGGCCTCAAGCGGGGTCTGGCCCTCGACATCTCGCCTGCGGCGTCAATCGCGCTTGTTCGCCGGCAGGGCAGCGGATATCAAGCAAGCCGCGACATGCTGATACTTTTCCTCATCGTCTTTATCGATCTGGTCGGCTTCGGGTTGGTCATCCCGTTGCTGCCCTTTTACGCGGAGCGTTTCACAGCTTCCGCCCCCGAGATGACGATGCTGTTCGCCACCTACTCGCTGATGTCGATGCTGGCGTCGCCGATCTGGGGCCGGCTAAGCGACTCGGTCGGACGCCGCCCAGTGCTGATGGTGAGCATGGCGGCCTCGGCGGTGGCCTATTGCTGGCTGGCGTTTGCGACCCAGCTCTGGATGCTGTTCGCGGCCCGCGCGGTTGCGGGCATCTGCGCCGGCAACATCGCCGCCGCACAGGCCTACATTGCCGACGTTACGCCACCGGAGAAGCGCGCCAAGGGCATGGGACTGATCGGGGCCGCGTTTGGTCTCGGGTTTATTATCGGTCCGGTGGTCGGGGGGGTGCTCGCCGGCAACGACCTGGCCCATGCGGACCTGCGGACGCCCGGCCTGATCGCCGCAGGCTTGTCATTGCTTGCGTGTATCGGGGTGCTCCTGGTGTTGCGCGAGAGCCTGGCCCCCGGCTCGACGCGGCCGCGCCGCGGCCGCCTCACGACGACGCGCGAGGCGCTGACCCGCCCCACGCTGGCGCGGTTGCTGGCGGTATTCTTCCTGGTAATCCTTGCCTTTTCCGGCATGGAAGCGATCTTCGCCTGGTGGGCGATGAAGCAGTTCGGCTGGGGGCCACGTTCGACTGGTTTCGTGTTCTTTTACGTCGGTGTCCTGTCCTCGTTGATGCAAGGCGGCCTGATTGGCCATCTGAGCCGGCGGTTCGGCGAAGAGCGCCTGATGCAGACCGGCCTCGCGCTGATCGCCGGCGGCCTCTTGATACTGGCTGGCGCCCGCGACATGGCAGTGCTGCTGGTCTCGGTGAGCGCTCTGGCGATTGGAATGGGGGCCATGCAGCCCTCGATCAACAGCCTCATCTCAAAAAGCGCCGCGGCCGATGAGCAAGGCGAGGTCATGGGTGTGGCGCAATCGATCGGCAGCTTGGCGCGGGTCCTGGGGCCGCTGATTGCGGGCGCGTTATTCGACGCTTTTGGCCGCAACAGCCCGTACGTATGGGGCGCCGTGCTGGTCACGGCGGCGCTGCTGATCGGGTTACGGGTGCAACGCCCTGTGACGGTGACCGCCGGCGAATGAGCCCCCATGGTCCCCGGATGGTTGGCCAATCGGGCGCCAGCGGATTGCCCGAACCCGATGAGCGGCTGCGCGAGGGTCTGCGCGCCCTGAAGGGGCTCGGCCCTTATTTGTGGCCGCGCAATTCCGTAGAATTGCGGGTCCGCGTGGTGGCCGCGGTCGCGTTGTTGATCACCGGCAAAATCGCCAACATCACGATCCCGCTCCTCTACAAGCGGGCCATCGATACGCTCGGCGGTCATTCGGCCGCCGCGCCAGGGATTATCGCGGTGCCACTCGCGATCATCCTTGCCTATGGCGCGGCCCGCATCCTGTCGCAGGCCTTCAATGAGTGGCGCAACGCGGTATTCGCCAAGGTCAGTCAGCGCGCCGTGCGGCAGATCGGCTTGCGGACGTTCCGCCACATCCATGCGCTGTCGCTGCGCTTTCACCTGGAGCGGCGCACCGGCGGTCTCGCGAGGGCCGTCGAGCGCGGCATCGCCGGCATCGAATTCCTGCTCTCGTTCCTGCTGTTCAACGTCATCCCGACGGTGTTCGAGATCGTCGTCGTCTGCGGCCTTTTGTGGCGGCTCTACAACTGGTCCTTCGCGGCTATCACGCTTGCGACGATCATCGTCTATGTCAGCTTTACCTTCCTGATCACCGACTGGCGCATCCGCTTCCGCCGCGAGATGAACACGCGTAACAGCGAGGCGAACACCAAGGCGGTCGACAGCCTGCTCAACTACGAAACGGTCAAATACTTCGCCAATGAGCACCATGAGGCCGAGCGCTATGACATGGCATTGCGCGCCTATGAGCGCGCCGCCGTTCGCAGCGAGACGACCCTGGCGCTGCTCAATATCGGTCAGGGCGTCATCATATCCGGGGGCTTGATCGGCGTCATGCTGCTGGCGGCTGACGGGGTCGCGGCCGGCAACATGACCGTCGGCGATTTTGTGCTGGTCAACGCCTATCTGTTGCAGCTGTACACACCGCTCAATTTTCTCGGCGTCGTCTATCGCAACATCAAGCAATCGCTGACCGACCTCGAGCAGATGATGTCGCTGCTCGAGGTTGCGCCGGAAATCGAGGACCGGAACAATGCGCCGGCGCTCGACGTGAAGCACGGTGCCGTCGCGTTTCATCACATCGATTTTCGTTATGACACTCGCCGGCCAATC
Source organism: Alphaproteobacteria bacterium (assembly GCA_019240125.1). GTDB lineage: Bacteria > Pseudomonadota > Alphaproteobacteria > ATCC43930 > CGMCC-115725 > DATARH01. Next base: position 11,755 of record JAFAYW010000001.1, on the reverse strand, counting down.
CTGCGGGATGTCGATTTTGCGATCGCGCCGGGTGAGACCGTGGCGATTGTCGGCGCCAGCGGCGCCGGCAAATCGACAATCGCGCGGCTGATGTTCCGCTTTTACGATGTCGCCGCCGGCGCAATCGAGATCGACGGACAGGATCTTCGCGACGTAACGCAGGACAGCCTGCGCCGCGCGATCGGCGTGGTGCCGCAGGACACCGTGCTGTTCAACGACACGATCTATTACAACATCGCCTACGGGCGGCCGGGCGCCAGCCGCGACGAGATCGAGGCGGCGGCCCACCTCGCCCGGATTCACGACTTCATTGCCGCCCTGCCCGATGGCTATGACACGGTGGTCGGCGAGCGCGGCCTCAAACTCTCCGGCGGCGAAAAGCAGCGGGTCGCGATTGCCCGGGTGATCCTGAAGGCGCCCAAAATCCTGATTTTCGACGAGGCCACCTCGGCACTCGACACCAAGACCGAACGCGAAATTCAGGCGAGCCTCGCCGAAGTTGCGGCGCATCGGACGACGCTCGTGATTGCTCATCGTCTCTCCACCGTCGTCGACGCCGATCAGATCCTGGTGCTCGACGGCGGACAGATCGTCGAACGCGGCCATCATCGCGAGTTGCTCGCGCGCGGGGGCGCCTATGCGACCATGTGGACACGCCAGCAGGAAGCAGCAGCGCGCGAGGCGCTGGTCACGATCGATTGATGGAAAGCCCGCCGACACTTGATGAGCGCTGGTAACATTTCGAGGCCCTCAGCGTTTTCTGCGTACGCAACTCAGGGGAGAGAAGGCTACCTTCCATGCAATCGGTTCCCGATCGCCGGGGCCGTTGCGCCGAAGCGCCACTAATGCGATGAGCCGCATCTGCAACATTCTCGTTGTCGAGGACGATGACGCCGTCCGCGCCTTGCTGGGCGACATTCTTGATCTGGCCGGCTACGAGTTCGCGCTCGTGCGCAACGGTGCGGAGATGCGTGAAAATCTCGACCGCGAAAAATTCGACGTCGCGATCGTTGATATTTCTCTGCGCGGCAGCGAAGACGGGTTCGATCTGGCAAAGGTGGTCGCCGCCAGGGGCTGTGCGGTCATCCTGACGACCGGCAATCCGAAGCACCGGCCTCGTCTGGAAACCAGCGGCCAGCGCCACCTGTTCAAGCCGTTTCGGGTGCAGGAGATGACCGAGCTCGTTGATGAGGTGCTGAGCGACACGGGAGCGCTGTGCGAGAAGCGAGGTGGTTGCGACGACCCACCGGTCAGCGCCGCCGCCTGACCCCGCATTGATCGCTGCTACCCTCGCCTCCGCCATTCTCAAGGGCGAGCGGCGCGCCCTCGCCCGCGCCGTCACCCTGATCGAGTCAACCCGGCCGGATCATCGAAGCATCGCCGAGGGGTTGATCGAGTCGATCCTGCCGCAAACGGGCCGCGCCACCAGGGTCGGCATTTCCGGCCCCCCGGGCGCCGGCAAATCGACGTTCATCGAGCGTTTTGGGCTGGATGGTCTGAACCGCGGCCGACGTATCGCGGTACTGGCGGTTGATCCCGCCTCAAAGCGCGGCGGCGGCGCCATCCTCGGCGACAAGACGCGGATGGCGGAACTGAGCCGCGCGCCGGGAGCCTTCATCCGGCCTTCATCGGCCGGCGCCGAGACCGGCGGCGTCGCGCCGCGGACGCGCGAGGCGATCCTGCTGTGCGAGGCAGCCGGCTTCGACACGATCATCGTCGAGACGGTCGGCGCCGGTCAGGCGGAGACCACGGTCGCCGACATGGTCGACATGTTCCTGCTGGTCTTGCCGCCGGCGGCCGGCGACGAATTGCAGGGCATCAAACGCGGTATCATCGAGCTCGCCGATCTGATCCTGATCAACAAGGCGGATGGCCCGCTGCTCGATCACGCGCACCGGGCTGCCGCAGAATATGCCAATGCGATCCACCTCGTACGCCCCGCCTACAGCGAGTGGCAGGTTGAGGTGCGCGCCGTGTCGGCCCTGCAAGGCGACGGCGTCAATGCCGTATGGGACGACATCGCCCGATTTCGTCTCGCCCTCGAAGAAACCGGAACCTGGGCGCGGCGCCGTGCCGACCAGGCGCGCGCGGCACTCCTGGCGGAAATTGGCACGGCACTGCTCGACCGCTTCCGCAGCACCCCCGCGGTGGCGACGCGGTTTCACGAGGTCGAAGCCGAAGTACGGGCCGGCTCCCGAACCCCGGCGGCAGGCGCCCGGATGCTACTCGCCGCCTTCCTCGGCGAGACTCAGGCACCGCCGGTATAGAGCGCGAGGCGCCGCGATTTCTCGATGACCAGCGCGATGATCGTGTCGAGGTGCGGTGTCGCCACGTCGGCGGCGCGCGCAAAGGCCTGCACCGCCCGCAGCATGCCGTCGATCTCGGGCGGCCGGCCGCGTTCCAGATCCTGCAGCATCGACGCTTTATGCGGCGAGGTCGGCCGGTCGCCATAGGCACCCTCGAAGCTGACGGCGGTCGCGATGCCATGCGCCCGCGCCGTCGCCAGCCCCTCGGCCATCACCGCCTTCGAGACCGCCAGCAACTCGTCATGCCGACCAATCACTCCGATCGGCTCGCCGGTCAGCGCACAGATTGGCGCGGTGCTGAGATTGAGCAGCAATTTGTTCCAGATATCCTCTCGGATCGCGCCGGTCACCGGGGTATCGAGCCCGGCCTGCCCGAAGGCTGTCGAGATCGCCTCAAGGCGGCGCGAGAGGGTGCCGTCGGGCTCGCCGATCGTGAAGCGGTTGCGGGTAAAGGTGGCGTTGCGGATTACACCCGGCTCGATGACTTCGTTGGCCGAGTTGATGACGCAGCCGATCACCCGCTCCAGACCGATCCCGCGGCTCAGAACAGCGCCCGGGTCGAGGTTTGACAGGTCTGGCCGCGGCGCGCTTCCGTCCGGGCAACGATACAGATACCACCAGGGGATACCGTTCATCGCAAAGATGACGCTCGTCTCGGGTCCGATCAGCGGCGCGATCAAGCCGGCAGCCTCGGGTAATACCGACGATTTCAGCGTCACCACCACCACATCCTGATGGCCCAGTTCCTCGGGTCGGTCGGTCGCGTTAACCCGTGCATCGCAGCGCTCGTCGCCGCGCCATAAGGTGATGCCGCGTTCGCGGATCGCCGCCAGCTGGGTACCGCGAGCCACAGCGGCCACCTCGAGCCCGGCCGCCGCGGCGCCGGCGCCGAGCCGCGCGGCGATATGGCCGCCCACCGCCCCGGCTCCGAAGATCGTTACCTTCATTGTTCGCGTCCCCTATCGTCCCGACATGGAAGTGATGATGCCGCAGAGTGTCCGTTCTACTGCCCGCAGCCAAGCCGCCGCGTTCATTGCGCTCGTCACGCTGATCGCCGTCGGGCTTCTTGCAAGCGCGAGACCGGCGCAGGCTCTCGATCTCTTCGCGCAGCATGAGGTGACGGTGCAGTTCGCCACCGCCGACGGCAAGCCGATGGCCGACGCCGAAGTGCAGGTGTATTCGCCCGAGGTGCCTGACAAGCCCAGCGCCACCGGGCACACCGACAGCCAGGGCAAGTTCGAGTTTTCTGCCGATATCAACGGCTTCTGGCGCGCCGAGGCCCATGTCGGCGGCGAGATCGCCCGCGTTTCGATCAAGGTAGGCGGAGCCCCGACGGCGGCGGAGAAGATTTCGACAGCCTGGCTGATAGGCGGGCTGGTGCTCCTGTTGGCACTGGCAGTGGGTTTCCGTGTCGCGCGCGCCCGGATGCGCCGCCGCCGCGCCTGAAATACAGTCCGAAATCACCGGCTCTGCTTGATTTCGCGCGAATAACGGCATCTTTTGCGCTATCGAGCGTTGCAAGCCTCGAAGCGTAAGTGCGGAGACCAGGATGCGAGTAGTAGTGGCAATCGCGGGAGCGTTGATTTTTGCCGCCGCTCTGACCGGCAGCAGCCGCGCGGCCGACCTACCGGGAGCCGCACCTCCTCGCCATCAGCTGCAAGCATGTGATTCACCAACCGCCCATCCTGAGGTTGCGCGCGACCGGCGACGATCGGTACCTGTCGCACGGCCGCACCGCCGGATCGTGCGCCGGGTGGTTCGCCGATATCGCCAGCCCTTCCGGCCCATTGTCATGCTGCCAGCGCCACCTCCACCGCTGATGGTCTACAATAATTGGCTGCCCAGCCCCTATAATCCCGGTTACGACCGAGCGGTCGTGCAGCATTTCCAGGCGCCTCCGGTCAGCGGCGTCTATGGCGAAACCGCCGGCCTGCCGACATTGCCGCCCGTCGCCAGCTATCAGCCCTACCGCATGATGGCTGGGGGTGGCGTCGTGCAACTGGACGGCCTCACCGGCCAGTATATCCGCCTGTCACCCGGCGATGCGGCACGCGTGCTCGCCGGCGGGCCGCTCCCCGTCTACCAGGAAGCAAACGCCACACCTTAGGTCAGCGCCTCAGGCTGGGTCGCCGGTATCCGGTCGCAGCCCGGCGGCCGTAATGCCCGTCACGGCGCAGATTTCGTCCTTATCCGAGGTGTCGCCGCTGATCCCCACCGCGCCAATGATTTCGCCGGCCTGATCGCGAATCAGCACGCCGCCTGGAGCCGGCACGATACGGCCGCCCGAGGCCGCCATCAGCGCCTGCAGGAACACAGCGCCGGTCTGCGCCCGGCGCGCAAACTCGCGGCCGCCAAATCCCATGCCGAGCGTTCCCCAAGCCTTGCCGGTTGCGATCTCGACCCGCAGAATCCCCGAATGGTCTTCGCGCTTCATCGCGACCATGTGCCCGCCGGCATCGAGAACCACGACGGTCAGCGGGTGCAGCCGCAGCTCGCGGCCCTTCGCCAGGGCCTTGTCCACGATCGTCGCGGCCTGCGTCAGACTTACTGCGCTCATCGGCATCATCTCCTCTTTGCTACGCAGATCGGGCCATCTTAGCCGAGGCGGCGCCGAGAAGCCCACTGTGGTGCGCTGGGCCTGCGCGCTCAGGCCAGCCCGGAAAGCCAATAGAAGGCGGCCGCGACAACACCGGCGGCCGGGATCGTGACGACCCAGGCAATCACAATGTCCCGCGCCAGCCCCCACCGTACCGCGGAGAGACGCCGCACCGAGCCCACCCCGACAATGCCCCCGGTTATGGTGTGCGTTGTCGAAACCGGCACCCCCAGAAACGTCGCGGCGAACAGCGTCGCGGCGCCCCCCGACTCGGCGCAGCAGCCTTGCATCGGATTGAGATGAGTGATGCGTGTGCCCATGGTTCGCACAATCCGCCACCCGCCCGACATCGTCCCGAGCGCCATGGCCGCCTGACAGGCGAGGATCACCCACCATGGCACATGGAAGCCGCCTTGGAGGTGGCCGCTGGAGTACAGCAGGATAGCGATGACCCCCATGGTCTTCTGCGCATCGTTACCGCCATGCCCCAGCGAGTACAGCGACGCCGAGATCAGCTGGAGGTGGCGGAACAGCCGGTCCACGGCAAAAGGCAGCGACCGCGCGGCCATCCATGACACCGCGATATATAAAACCACCGTCAACGCAAAACCACATAACGGCGCCAGGACGATGCCGAGTGCCGTCTTGGTGACGCCAAGCCAGACCACCGAGCCGACGCCGCCCTTTGCGACGCCGGCTCCCAGCAGCCCTCCGATCAGCGCATGTGAGCTGCTCGTCGGAAACGCCATCACCCAGCTTGTCACATTCCACGCGATCGCCCCGAGCAGGGCGCCGAAGATCACGCGAGCGTCGACGATGCTGGCATCAATGATGCCGGTGCCGAGGGTCTGCGCCACGTGCAGCCCGAACACCGCGATCGCCGCGAAGTTGAAAAACGCGGCCCAGAACACCGCGGTAGAGGGGCGCAGCACGCGGGTCGAGACGACGGTGGCGATCGAGTTCGCGGCGTCGTGCAGTCCGTTGAGAAAATCGAACAGCAGCGCGATCGCCACCAGCGCGGCCAGCACCGGCACGCTCAACGCAGTCTCGCTCATCCGATTTGCGGCGCTGTCGCTCAGACTTGCTCGAGGACGATGCTCTGGATCTCGTTTCCGACATCGTCGAAACGATCCACCACCGCCTCCAGGTGATTGTAGATCTCCTGCCCGGTGATGAAGGCCATCGGATCGTCCTTGCGGTGGAGCTGCAGGAGTTTGCGCAGCCCTTCATTATGGATGTCGTCGGCACGGCCTTCGATATCCGTAATCTGCTCGCAGATCGCGGCGAGTTGGCTCGCCTCGGCGGCAATGTTGCGCAGGAGCGGCACCGCGTTCTGCAACAGCCCGGCACATTGCAGCACGGCATCACCCATCGCCTGCATATGCGGCTCGAACTCGCGCAGATCGAACAGGGTGATGGCTTTGGCGGCTTGTTGCATCGAGTCGATGGCGTCGTCCATCGCCGTAATCAGGTCTTTGATATCGCCGCGGTCGAACGGCGTGATGAAGGTCCGGCGCGATTGCAACACATCTCGCGTGATCGCGTCGGCCGCCGCCTCGTGTTCAACGATGGCCTGGCAGCACCGTGGCACGTGTTCGCCGCCATCGAGCATCCGCCGCAGCTCTTCCGCGCCGGCGAAGACAATCCGCGAATGCGCAGTGAACAGATCGAAGAAGCGGGTCTCCTTAGGCATCAGCGCTTGCAGCAGATTGGGCATTGCGTTCCGTTACGGTTGACGAGGCTTAAACGCTGCTAAGCCCGTTCCGTCTCTCAACCTGCACGAGCTTGATGTTGCTCTCGGGTCTAGACCATCGCCGCCTCGGCGGCAGGGACGCGTTTGACCTCGTATGCCTGCAGGCGCGGCAGCACCTCGCGGGCGAAGCGCTCGATCTGCGCCATGAACAGCTCGTGCGGCAACGCTCCACGGTTGAGCGCCAGTTGCACCTGATTGGCTCCGGCGCTTTCGGCAGCCTCGATAATGCGCTCAGCGACCTCGTCGGCGGTGCCCAGCGGCATGTGCTCGGCCTGCTCCTGCAATTGCGCCATCGTCAGGTTGCGGAATTCCGAGCGTAGATTGGCGGCGGCGCGCAGGTTCTCCGGACGCACATAATCGGTCGAGGCCTGGCTGGAGTAGCCGGTCTGCCGCTGCATCTCGGTTTCGGTGAAATTGCCGTGGCTGAACAGCGTCTGGTTGAAGTAGAGGATGTGCGGCCCGTATTCGCGCAATGCCTGCGCTTTCGAATCGGCGACATAGGCGGTGATGCCGAGCGACAGATGGTCCGGCGTGATGCGGTGGCCCGCATCGCTTAGACACTTGGCATAGTAACCGATTATGTCGTCGCGCAGACCGGCCGCCCGGCCAAGGCCTGGGGTGATCGGCAGATTGTGCTTCCCAGCGAACTCGATCGACTCCTTGCTGCCGACGACAGGCACCCAGATCGGCGGTAACGGCTGCTGCACCGGGCGCGGCCACATCGCGACGTCCTTGTACGACCAGAAGCGGCCTTCGTAGGAAAACACCTCCTCGGTCCACGCCTTGACGATAATGTCGTAGGCTTCCTCAAAGCGTGCCCGCGAATCCGCCAATGGCACATTGTGCACCTGGTATTCGCGCGGAATGCCGCGCGCAAAGCCGGAAATCAGCCGGCCTTTCGACATGCAGTCGATCATCGCCAGTTCCTCGGCGAGGCGCAGCGGCTCGTGCAACGGCAGCAGATTGCCATAGATCAGCAGTTTCAGGTTCTTGGTGCGCTGCGCCGCTGCCGCCGCCATCAGATTGGGACTGTTCATCAGCCCATAGGGCGAGCAGTGATGCTCGTTGAACCCGACACCGTCAAAGCCGCAGCGATCGAGCGCCTCCCAGGCCTCAAGATGCTCCTCATAGGTGCGCATTGCCGTGCCGGCGTCGAAATGCCGTTTCGCCAGTGGATAGGGAAGTTCTGGAGCGCCCTGTTTCAGGTGATCGAGATTGGCGCCGTAGGCCAGCAGATCGAAGACAAAAACTTTCATGAGATCGCTTCTCCCACCTGGAATGCGCTCGCCTGTGTGCCGCGATACGCCAGCAGGGCGGTGGCGGTGGCGGCGATCAAGGCGAACAGGCACGAACTCAGAAAGATGTGCGTCGGAGCAAATCCCAGCGAGAGCAGCCAGCCGCCCAGGACGGGTGCGGCGATGCCGCCGAGGCGCCCGATGCCGAGCGCCCAGCCCATGCCGCTGGTGCGCATCCGGGCGGGGTAGAGCTTGCCGCAGGCACCGTTGGCGCCGGTCTGGCTGCCCGTAATGGTGAGGCCCGCGAAGAAGGCCACGATCAGCAGCAGCAGATATGGCAAGGCTACCAGAGCGATCACGGCGATGAACACCGCGCCCGCCGCATAGTGCAGGGCCAGCGAACGCTCCGGCCCATAGCGGTCGATCGCCACGCCCAGGTAAAAGACCGCAAAAAGGGCGCCGCAATCGCGCAGGCTCGACGCAAACACCGCCTGCGAGGGCGACATGCCGGTCAGGTTGAGAACGGTCGGCATCCAGTAGGCGAACAGAAACAGGTTCATCAGGCTGCAGAAATAGACGGTCCACAGCAGGATGGTCTGCAGCGCGTAGCCTTTGCTGAACAGCATCGCCACGGGATTGCCGGTAGCCACGTCCAGGCGATGATCGTTCTTGTCGAAGGCGGTGAGATCGAGCCGCGCCAGCAGCGCGCGATCACGCGGCCGCAGTGTGGCGCGGCGCAACAGAAATCGCGGCGATTCCGGAAGCCACACTGCAACCACCGGAAGCAGCAGGAGGGGAAAGGCAGCCCCAAGAACAAAGATCACCTGCCAGCCGAAATGCGGCAATAAAGCCGCGACGAGCTGGCCACCGATAAAGCCGCCGAGCGGCGCGCCGGTAAAGCTGGCCATGATCATCAGCGCCCGCCGCCGTGCCGGGGCATAGTCTCCGGTCAGCGAGGCAGAGCCGGAATAGCCACCCCCGATCCCGAGCCCGGTGAAAAACCGCAGGAGTGCCAATCCGCCGAGCGACCCCGCGAAGGTACTGAGCAACGAGGCGATCCCGAAAATCGTCAGGCTTGTGAGCAGCAGAGGCTTGCGCCCAAAGCGATCGCCAAGCGGCCCGGCGGCGAGCGCGCCTACCATGATCCCGATACTCGACCACATAAACGCTGTCGCGAAAACCGGCGCTGCCAGATGCCATTCCTTGATCAGCGACGGCACCGCCCAGGCGATCGAATTAAGATCGTAACCGTCGCATGTCTGGATGAGACCGCAGAGCAGCGCGACGCGGATCTGCAACGGGCCGATGCGCTGCGTCTCAAGCGCGTGTTCAGTGCCGGAAAACGCCGTTTCGGGCATTGTTACGTCTCCGCTTCTTCCCTGTTCGCCTGTCCTGTCGGCGTTGACCTCGCCGATCGCTAGTGCTGCGCGTCCTGGTAGGGCTCTCGCAGCGTCCCGGTTTTTTCGGCGTCAGGATACAGGATCGCCTCGGTATCCGGTGTACGGAATTGATCGATTGCGTTGCCCTGGACGCCCTGGAACTGGACTTCGAGCACGCGCATCTCGGCCCATTCGCCGGTCGGCCCGAACTTCACGGTGCCGACGACGGTGTCGAAGCTGTGGGTGCGCAGGTAGTCGGCGAGTTGTCCGGAGTCGAGGCTCTTGGTCGCCTCGACCGCCTGTTGCAGAACCTGCATTCGGGCGAAAGCGAAGGGCGGCAGGTAGTAGCCGAGCTGGTCGATCTGCTGCTCCGGCGACTTCGCCTGATATGTCTTGAGAAAGGACTTGGCTTCCTCCGACGCGAAATGCGCCCAGGGCAGCCAAAAGTCGTAATTGACGATCCCGTTCATCAGGGGGCCGAGCTGCGTCTTGAAGGCGGTGGTCTGCAAGCCGACCATGCCGCCGCCAAACATCCGCGCCTTCAGCCCCACCTCGTGCACCGCGCGGATCATGCCGACCGTATCGGTCGGATACGAGCACACCACCACGAGATCGGCATTGGCTGCGCTGATGGCGCGGGCAATGGGGGTGAAATCGATCGTAGCGGGCGGGTATGCCTTGTCATAGATGATCTCGATGCCGGCGCGCTTCGCCAGGGAGCGCGTGCCCTCCATCGCATTCTTCGAGAATTCGGCGTCGGCGCCTGTCAGCGCCAAGGTCCTGGGCTTGGGGGTCAGCCGTCCGGCCAGCGCGAAATATGGCGCGAGGAAGCCCTCCTTCGGGTGCTCGCCACCGGAGGGGATCATCGAGAAGTAGCGGTCGTAATGAAACTCGCTGTTCACATCGAGCGCGAACAGCGACAGGAACATCAGCTTGCGGTCGATCGCGAGCGGCAGACCCGGCGCGACCAGATTGGTGCCGTTGCCGCCGAGCAGCAGATCGACCTTATCGACATCGAGCAGCTTTGTGAGGATGCCCGGCACCAGCGCGGGATTGCTCTGGTCGTCGTAATACAGCAGCTTGACCGGCCGACCGATGAGGCCGCCCTTGGCGTTGATGTCCTCGGCCCATATCTGCGTCGCCAGCAGCGCCGCCTTGCCGTTGGCCGCAAGCCCGCCGGTCAACGATATGTCAAACCCGATCGTCATCGGATCGGCCGCGCCCGCCGGTAAATCCGTCCCGATGACGACCACCAGCGCGAGCATCACCGCGCGACAACGCCACACAACCGACCAGCGGCGCGACATCCGCTTCCTCCCCATTTTTGTTGTGCCTCGTGTGGGACGAAGCGGCCCGCACTTTACGGAAATCGCCGGAGCGCAGCAACGCGCGCCCCCAGGACATACGCCGCAACCTCGATGAGCGGTTGCATTTCGGCAGCGACGCCACGAGTTTCTGCGAAACCACTTTGAGGGAGCTCGGGACGATGACGATCCGCCCGCCCGCCGAAATCGGCATGAGCCTTGATGAGGTCGATACACCGGCGCTGATCGTGGATCTCGACGTGTTCGAGCGCAATCTGCGGCGTCTCGCCGACCGGGTGCGGGAAAGCGGTGTGCGTCTGCGGCCGCATGCCAAGACGCACAAATGCCCGGTTATCGCCCTGAAGCAGATCGAGCTCGGCGCGGTCGGCGTGTGCTGCCAGAAGGTCAGCGAGGCGGAAGCCATGATCCATGGCGGCGTGCGCGACGTGCTCGTCACCAACGAGGTGGTCGGGCGTCAGAAACTGCGACGGCTGATGGGGTTGGCCCAGATGGCGCGGGTCGGCGTATGTGTCGATGACCCGGCGCAGATTACCGATCTGGAAACCGCCGCTGGCGACACCGGGGTCGAACTGCCGGTGCATGTCGAGATCAACATGGGCGGTAACCGCTGCGGTGTCGAACCCGGCCATGCCGCGCTCGATCTGGCGCGACGGATCGGCGACAGCAAGCATCTGCGCTTCGCCGGATTGCAGGCCTATCATGGGTCCGCTCAGCACTTACGTACCTGGGACGAGCGGCGAGAGGCGATCGCGGGCGCGGTTGCCAAGGCGGCGGAAACGCGCGATCTGCTGTCGGCCAACGGCATCGCCTGCGACAACATTACCGGAGCCGGGACCGGCACCTTCGAGTTCGAGTCGACGAGCGGTGTCTACACCGAGCTGCAATGCGGCTCGTACATTTTCATGGATGCCGATTACGGCCGCAATCTCGACCGCGATGGCCAGGCGACCCGCGCCTTCGAACCCAGCCTGTTCGTCTGGGCGACGGTGATGAGCCGCCCGAACGAAGAACGCGCGATCGTCGACGCCGGGTTGAAGGCGCTGGCGTTCGATTCCGGCCCGCCCACCGTATGGGACGAGCCGGCGGCCACCTACGACCGCGCCTCGGACGAGCATGGCCGGCTGCTGATTGCTTCGGCGACCAACCGGCTGAAGCTCGGCG
>JAFAYW010000359.1 GCA_019240125.1 Alphaproteobacteria bacterium | reverse complement strand
CCTAGCGCTCAAGCTCTTCAAGGACGTCGAAAAGGAAATCGTGCGCGGCGCCATTTTGCGTGACGGCATGCGCATCGACGGGCGCGATACCAAGACGGTGCGGCCGATCGATTGCCAGGTCGGCATTCTGCCGCGGGCGCATGGCTCGGTGCTGTTCACCCGTGGTGAAACGCAGGCCCTGGTGGTCGCGACGCTCGGCACCGGCCAGGACGAGCAGATCATCGATGCGCTCGAGGGCGAGTACCGCGAAAATTTCATGCTGCACTACAATTTCCCGCCGTACTCGACGGGCGAGGCGGGACGCATGGGGTCGCCGGGCCGCCGCGAGATCGGCCATGGCAAGTTGGCGTGGCGCGCGGTGCGGCCGCTGCTCCCGACCAAGGAAGCCTTTCCCTACACCATCCGCGTCGTGTCGGAGATCACCGAGTCGAATGGCTCGTCGTCGATGGCCTCGGTCTGCGGTGCCTCGCTCGCGCTGATGGATGCCGGCGTGCCGCTACCACGGCCGGTCGCGGGCATCGCGATGGGGCTGATCAAGGAAGCCGAAGGCTTTGCGGTACTAACCGACATCCTCGGCGACGAAGACCATCTCGGCGACATGGATTTCAAGGTTGCCGGTACGGAACGCGGTATCACGGCGCTGCAGATGGATATCAAGATCACCTCGATTACCGAGGAGATCATGAAGGTCGCGCTTGAGCAGGCGCGGGATGGACGGCGCCATATCCTCGGCGAGATGTCCAAGGCATTGACCAATGCGCGCGACGCGGTCAGCGATAATGCGCCGCGGATCACCACCTTCAATATTCCCAAAGACAAAATTCGCGAGGTCATCGGATCGGGCGGCAAGGTGATCCGCGAGATCACCGAGACCACCGGCGCCAAGGTTGATATCCAGGATGACGGGACGATCAAGGTGGCGGCGGTCGATGCCAACGCCGCGAATGCCGCGATCGATTGGATCCGCGGCATCGTCGCCGAGCCGGAAGTCGGGCACATCTATAACGGCAAGGTCGTGAAGGTCGTCGATTTCGGCGCCTTTGTGAACTTCCTCGGGTCGAAGGATGGGTTGGTTCACATCAGCGAACTGGCGCAACAGCGGGTTGGCAAGACCAGCGATGTCGTCAAAATGGGCGACCCGGTCAAGGTCAAGGTTCTTGGCTTTGACGATCGTGGCAAGGTCAAGCTCAGCATGCGGCAGGTTGACCAGCAGACGGGCGAAGATCTCGGGTCGGCCCGCCGTCAACCGGAACCGGCGCAAGCTGCGGTTTAACCCCAGCTCCGGCAACGCTGGTGCGAGCGGTCAGAGACCGCTCGCACCGCGTTGCACGAAATCTGAACAGGGCGGCATGTCTGTGAACAAGCCGGTCACGGTCGATGCGGTCGCATTGCCGCCGGTCATCGGCCATCGCGGCGCCGCTCTCCACGCGCCGGAAAACACCCTGGCGAGCTTTCGTTTAGCCAAACGGCTCGGTTGCAGCTGCATTGAGTTCGACGTGCGGCTGACCGCCGATGGCGGACTTGTCGTGTGCCACGATTCGCGACTCGATCGGACGACGATGGGTAGCGGCGTCATTGCCGCTTTGCCGCTCGCGACGGTGCGAGCCTGCGACGCGGGTGTGCGCAAGTCGCCGGCGTTTGCCGGAGAGCGGGTGCCGACGTTGCGCGAGGTGCTGGATCTGGCGGTTGATCTCAGTCTTTCGGTTGATATCGAGATCAAAGCCGATCGCGGCCGGGACTATGCCACGGCCGCCGCGGTCGCCGATGTTATCAACAACATGCCAGAGCCGCCGCGCGGGCTCGTATCGAGCTTCCAACAGCCTGCCCTCACAGCCATCCGTGCCTTGGCACCGCAAATGCCACGCGGCATCTTGTTCGGCTTGATACCGCCGCATTGGGCGCAGGTGGCGGCACGGCTCGGCTGCTGTGTGATTGGCGCCGATCACCGCCGTCTGACGCGTCGCCGTGTCGCCGCGATACGCGCGGCCGGATATCCGCTAGCTGCTTTTACGGTCAATGATGCTGCCCGCGCGAGGGTGCTCTATAACTGGGGGGTTACTTCCGTTTTCTCCGACGCCCCCGATATGATTATAAAGGCCGGCATGGGGCCTGCGCCGGCGTCGCCCACGACAGCACCCAAGCTCCCCGCCGTCGTGCGGCAAGGAAGGTATGGTGAAGCCGCTTAATCCGATCCTGATCTCGGGACGAGAGGTGTTGCCGGTTGTCGAAGGCGGCAAGGGCATCTCCGTGTCCAATGGTGAAAGCTCCGGTGCGTGGGCCGCCTCTCATGGTGTCGGCACCTTCTCCGGGGTCAACGCCGACAGCTATGACGAAGCCGGCAGCGCGATTCCGCAGATTTACTCCGGCCGCACCCGCCGCGAGCGCCATGAGGAACTTGTCGCCTACGCCATAGAGGGTGGTATTCAGCAGGCTCGCATGGCGCATGAGCGCTCGAACGGCGAGGGTCGCATCCACATCAACGTTCTGTGGGAGATGGGCGGCGCCGAACGCGTTTTGCACGGCGTGCTCGAGGGGGCGCGAGGGCTGATCCACGGTGTTACCTGCGGGGCCGGCATGCCTTACCGCATTGCTGAAATTTCGGCACGGTACGGCGTTTACTACTACCCGATCGTCTCCTCCGCCCGCGCCTTCCGGGCCTTGTGGAAGCGCGCCTATCACAAATTCAGCGACTGGCTGGGCGGCGTCGTCTATGAGGACCCGTGGCTGGCCGGCGGCCATAACGGCCTCTCCAACGTCGAAGACCCGCTACATCCGGAACCCGCCTATCCGCGGGTCCGCGAGCTGCGCGAGCAGATGACGGAATTCGGGCTGCCGCACACGCCGATCTTCATGGCCGGGGGCGTGTGGTATCTGCGCGAATGGGATGACTGGATCGACAATCCTGAACTCGGGCCAATCGCCTTCCAGTTCGGCACAAGACCGCTGCTGACGCAGGAAAGTCCGATTTCCGATGCGTGGAAGCGCAAATTGCTGACCTTGCAGGAGGGCGATGTCTTTCTTAACCGGTTCAGTCCGACCGGCTTCTATTCATCGGCGGTGCGCAACGATTTTCTGCGCGAGTTGCATCAGCGTTCGGAACACCAGGTCGCCTACACCGTCGAACCCGTCGGCGAGCATGTCGCGGAGTTTCGGGTGGGCGCGCGCGGCCGCCTCGTCTACCTGACGCCGCATGATCGTGAGTCGGCGGAGAAATGGGTCGCGGCCGGTTTCACGGAGGCATTGCGCACCCCGGATTCGACGTTGATCTTTGTGACACCGGCTCAGTCGCTCGAGATCCGCACCGATCAGATCAACTGCATGGGCTGTCTCAGCCAATGCCAATTCTCGAACTGGGCGCAGAACGAGAGTGCCACGACCGGCAAGAAGGCCGATCCCCGCAGCTTTTGCATCCAGAAGACGTTGCAGGCGATCCGCCATTCCGACGATGTGCAGCACCAGCTGATGTTCGCCGGCCACAACGCCTACCGTTTTAGCTCCGACCCCTTCTATCGCAACGGCTTTGTGCCGACGGTCAAGGAACTGGTCGAGCGTCTGGTAACCGGCGACTGATCGAATCCGCCGCCGCTGACGCGGCTCCGGTTGAGGGGAATGGTGCGGGCGGATGCCGCAGTGGCGCGGCTATTCCCGCCGCACGGCCGCGCCGCGGCCGATCGCCGACGATCTCAACCTTGATCTGGGCGGCTCTTATCGTGCCACGACAGACAACGCTCGGCCCGGGTTGCATCGGGCTGGCGGCTTGCTCCGCTGCGGTGATGCCGATACTCCTGCGTGGCCACGACGATGGCGGCCCATTCTGATATCGCGGGGGTTGAGATGCCTTCTTTGCCAAGCCGCAACACCACTCTTCTGGTAATGGCCCTCGGTCTCGCTCCGTTCCCGGTTAGCGCCGGGTATCCCGAAAAGCCGATATCGCTGATCGAGCCGTATCCGCCGGGATCTATCTCGGATATCGGGGCGAGGGTTCTCGCCCGCCAATTGTCGACGGAACTCGGCCAGCCGGTGCGGGTCGTCGATGCCCCGGGAGCCAATACCGCAGTCGGCGCCAGCAAGCTGCAGCAGGACAGCGCCGACGGCTATGCCATATTCTGGGATATCACCTCACAACTCGCGTATGTGATCGCCTCGAAACAGCTCCCTTATACGGCCGACGATTTTCGGGGGATCGCGATGTTGGGCGGCGAGGCATTCGCGGTCATCGGCCGCAGCGACGACAACCGCTTCGCCACCCTTGCGGACATCATCAGCTACGCCAAGACGCATCCGGGCGAACTTTCAATTGCCGATGGCGGCGATGGCGATTCGAAGAAGGCGCTCGACGACCTTTTGGCGGCCGCACATATCGAGGCCAAGGGAATTCCCTTCGCTGGTGGTTCGACGATCCTGACGGCATTGCTCGGCTCGCATGTCGACCTGGGGATCACGGCCCCAAGCAACGCGACCAACAATCCGAAACTGCGGGTTGTGACGGTGCTGAGCGCAGCAAAATCTTATATGCCGATGCCGGATGTGCCAACCGCCGGTGCCGCCGGTTATGCCGTTGATGCCCCATTGTTGCGAGGCCTCTTCGTCAAGAAGGGCACGCCGTCCGATGTTGTCGAAAAGCTTGCCGCGGCGAGCCAGAAGGCGACCCAAAGTGCCGAATGGCATGACTTCGCGAAACGGTTTTCCCAGATCGAGGCACCGGGCGGGCCGGCGGATGCCAACGATACCCTGCGCAAGCAGGTCGCGCGGTGGGACGATTATCTAAAAGCCGGACACTAAGGCGAATGCTGGGATCAATGTCGGAGGCAACAACCCCCGCCGGTGCACCGCCCGGTCAGGGGCGGCGGACGGGTGCGGTCGACGCTATTTGGGCGGGTCGTGGTGTCGCCGCGTTGTTCGCCGCGACTGGCCTGTTCGCGGGATGGACGGCCGTGCAGGGGATGCGGCACGACCCTGACCCGGGTACGTGGTTATTGCCGCTGACAACCGGAATCTTGTGCGTGGCCCTGGCCGCTGTCGTCGGGATCGACGGTGCCGGCGTGATGGTGCCATGGCGCATCGTCACGCGGCGCGCATCGGCGATGGCTCTCTTGCTGGTATATGTCGGGTTGTTGCTCCCCATTCTCGGGTTCGTTGCCGGATCGGTCCTCCTGGTGATCGCGGTCGGGGCCGCATGCGGCGGTGAGCGGGGATTCGTTATCGTAGGGGGGTTGTTGCTTGTGAGCGTGATGTGGGCGTTGTTCGCCTACGGTCTCACCGAGCCACTGCCCGCGGCGCTATGGGGCCGCTGATGCAGGCGACGTTCCATCAGGCAATCGGGCTGATCTCGCCGCTTTACATCGTCGCCGGAACGTTAGCTGGGTATCTCGTTGGCATCATCCCTGGGCTGGGGCCGGCCGCCGGCATCACCCTGCTGTTGCCGCTGACCTATTACATGACGCCGGCGGAAGCGCTGATCTTCTATGCCAGCCTTTACCAGAGCGCCGAATATAGCGGGTCGATCACCGCTATCGCGGTCAGCACACCCGGCACCCCAAATGCAGCCGCGACCGTACTCGACGGTTTTGCCATGAACCGGCAGGGCCATATCGGCAAGGCCTTTGCTTATTCGCTCTGGTCTGCGGTGTTTGCTTCGCTGATCGGCACTGCGGGAATGATATTGCTGGGCGAACCGATGGCGCGGCTCGCGCTGTATTTCGGGCCGACCGAATACGCCGCGCTTGGGATACTGGGCCTCTCCTGCGTCAGCATTTTGTCCGCGGACTTTCCGTTGCGGGGCCTTCTCTCCGCCGTGTTCGGCCTGTTGCTGAGCACAGTAGGGCTAGACCTGATCAGCGGTCAGCAGCGTTTCACGTTCGGCATCCCCGCGATATTCGATGGATTGCCGCTGGTGGCATTGCTCACCGGTCTCTTCGCCTTACCGGAGGCCATCATGCTGCTGACGGAGCCTCAGCCCAATTTCCGCACCGGCACGGCACGTGGCGACACGCGGGTATGGTTGCGCTGGGCCGAATTCGCGGCGGTATTTCCGGTCATGTGCCTCGGCACGATTATCGGCTTCCTGATGGGGCTGGTGCCCGGTCTTGCGGGCAGTGTCCCGCCGTGGATTTCGTACAATCTGGCGCGCATGACCTCGCGCGATCCGGGCAGCTTCGGTCATGGGGCGCCGGCGGGGTTGGTCGCACCCGAGGCGACAAATGCAGCGGTGATGCATTCGACCTTATTGCCGGCTCTGAGCTTTGGCATCCCGGGTACTCCGACCTCGGCGGTCATCATCGGCGCGATGATGCTGAGCGGATTGACACCGGGGCCGATGCTGTTCACTGACCATCCGGAGATCCCCTACGCGGTATTTATCAGCCTGTTCCTGGCGACCGCGTTTTTGTGGGTGGTCGGGCTGGTGGCGACCAATGTGTGGACCCGCCTGTTGATGGTGCCGCCGCAATTGCTCGGGGTCGCGGTCATTCTGTTCGTCACGGTCGGCAGCTATGTCAGCCGCACCAGCCTGTTCGACCCGCAGCTCGCCGTAATCGCCGGGATCCTCGGCTATATGATGAAAAAGGGTGGCTTTTCCGCGCCGGCTCTGGTCGTCGGGTTCATTCTGGGGCCGATCATCGAAACCAATGTGCGGCGCGCCTTGTTGCTGTCAGGTGGCGCGATAAAGGGAGCGCCCGGCGCCATCAGCCTGGCGCTCCTCGCCGTGTCACTGGTGATGATCGCGTTCGGCGTGCGGCAGAGCCGCCGCCGTGCGCCCGCGTCCTAGGCGGCGACCGGAACCTGACCGGCGAACTGGGTGCGGAACATGACACGTCGCTGCGTGTCATCGACTTCTTCACGGTAGTGCATCGCGCAGCGATTGTCCCAAACGAGGAAGTCGCCGGGCTTCCACACGTGCGTCCAGCTCAGTTCGGGCCGCGTGGCGTGCGCCCATAGGCGGGCGAGCACCGCCTCGCTTTCGGTCTCATCCAAGCCCTCGATGAATTGCGAGGGATAAACGCGGCGGCGGCCAAGATAGAGTGTGGTGCGGCCGGTATCGGGGTGTACCCGAAGCAGCGGATGCATTGGCCCCGGCACTTCTTCCGGCCGCTCCGGCACCTTCAGCCCGGGTCGCAGTACGCCGGCGGAATTGCGGCTGGCATCCTGTTTCGACCGCTTGCCGGCGATCGCCTGTTTCAGATCGTCGGGCAAGGTTTCATAGGCGAGATATTGATTGTTGAACGACGTGTTGCCGCTGTGGGTCGGCACCTCCAGCGAATACAGGCAGCTGCCGGCCGGTGGCGCCTCGACATAGGAATTGTCGGAATGCCAGACGACCTCATAGCTGCCGAGGCCGCCATTGTCGCGCACGGGGCGGCCGCTCTCGTCGAGATTGGAGAGGATGGTCACTTCAGGGAAGCGGTCCTCGACCGGGACGCCGGCGGCCTTCATGTAGCGGCGCGCGCCGCCTTCGACCGGGTCGCCGAAGATACGGGCAGCGTTCAGGTAGTGTCTCGCGTCGAGATATTGATCGCGAAAGAGCAAGACGAGGTGGTCGAGCCACGCGCTTCGCAATGTGGCGGCGACATCCGCCGGAATGGGCTGTGCCAGATCGACGCCGCGGATTTCGGCACCAACCGCGCGTCCAGTCGGAACGATATCGACACGAGAGGCCGTATTCAGGCTCACCGCCGCTGGATGCGCGTGCGCCAGGCCGCCAAAGAAATCCGCGTCAGGCATCATGCTCTCCGCTCTTTTGATCGGGTGATATCAGTCCGATTGGCCGGGCGAGACAAGCGCCCTCTTGGGCGTCAATCCCTCAAGCCTGCACATGCCTGAAGGCGTGGCCGCGTTCCTGTCCGACCCGGCGCTCGCGACCTGCCAGACTGGCTCAGTATTCCTCGGCGGGGAAGCGTTCCGGGCCGATAAAATTATCGAACTTGGTTGTCTCGGCCTCGAAATGCAGTTTCACGGTTCCGATGGGGCCGTGTCGCTGTTTGGCGATGATTACCTCCGCCGTCCCGAATGTGACCTCCATGCGCTGGCGCCAGTGCTCGAAGCGGTCGTTGAACTTGTCGTCGCTTTCTTCCGGGCGGCGCGTCGGTTCACCGCGCGATAGATAATATTCCTCGCGGAAGATGAACATAACGACGTCCGCGTCCTGCTCGATCGAGCCGGATTCGCGAAGGTCGGCGAGGAGCGGCCGCTTATCTTCGCGCTGCTCGACGGCACGCGACAATTGCGACAGCGCGATCACCGGCACCTCCAATTCCTTGGCGATCGCCTTCAGGCCGCGGGTGATCTCGGAGATTTCCTGAACCCGGTTCTCACTGCCGCGCCCGTTCTGCGACGGCCGCAGCAATTGCAGATAATCGATGACGATCATCCCCAGCCCCTGCTGGCGTTTGAGGCGCCGTGCCCGGGTCCGCAACGCCGCAACCGAGATGGCGGGAGTGTCGTCGATAAACATCGGAATCGCAGCTAGGCGCTGGCTGGCCGCGACGAATTTATCGAAATCCTCGCGCTTGACCTCGCCACGCCGGATGCGGTCAGAGGAAATGCCGGATTCCTCGGCCAGGATGCGCGTCGCCAATTGCTCGGCCGACATTTCCAGCGAAAAAAACCCGATTACCGCGCCGTCCTCGACGAGCGGGCGGCCGTCGGCCCCGCGTTGCGTGCGATAGGCTTTCGCCGCGTTGAAGGCGATGTTCGTCGCCAGCGCGGTCTTTCCCATCGAGGGGCGTCCGGCCAGGATAATCAGGTCCGAGGGGTGCAGTCCCCCAAGCTTTTTGTCGAGATCGAGGAAGCCGGTGGCGACACCGACCGTCTTGCCGTCGCGCTTGAACGCGGCTTCCGCGGCGGTGATGGCACTGGCGAGCGCGCTGGTGAACGGGTTGAAACCGCCTTCGGCCTGTCCCGATGTCGCCAGCTCGAATAATTTCGACTCGGCGCGCTCGATCTGCATTGTCGCCGGGTCATCGAGGTCGTGCTGAAACGCTTCGCTGACAACATCCTGGCCGATCGTGATCAGCTCGCGACGCAGATGCAGGTCGTGGATCGTCCGACCGTAATGCTCGGCATTGATGACCGTCACCGCGGCTTCAGCGAGCCGCGCCAGATACATCGCGCCGCCGATCTCGGCGAGGGCGCCATCCTGGTCAAACAGGTTTTTGAGGGTGATCGGGTTGGCGATCTGGCCGCGCTCGATCAGTTTGGCGATCGCGGCGAAAATGCGTCCGTGCACCGCGTTGCCGAAATGCTCTGCGAGCAGGAACTCGCTAACCCGGCCATAGGCGGTGTTGTTGATCAGGATGGCACCGAGCAGCGCCTGCTCGGCCTGGGTGTTGGCAGGGGGCTGCGGCGTGCGATCAAGATCAGGTTCGCGTAGTGCCGTGACGCGGGAGGCCGTTGTACTTTCCATGCCGGCGGAGAATATCACCCGCGGCTCCACCCCCGGCCGGCTATTCAATCCCCACCCTGTGGTACCCGGGGATAAGCGCAGGGATGTGTGTCATGCCGGGCGCCGAGGCGGCGACGGCATCCGGTGCGGTGTGGGCGCGTTCCCAATCGACCATGTAGTCGCGCGTCAGGGGCACGGAACCTACCCGCTTTGCAAGCTGCATCTGGAACACGAGATGCCCGTCGCGGCGAAACGCCATCTCGGCTCCGATCAGGTACATCTCCCACATGCGGCAGAATCGTTCGTCGTACAGCGCACGGATACGATCCCGATTGTGTTCGAACCGGGCGCGCCAGTGACGCAGCGTTTCGGCGTAGTGAAGCCGCAGGATCTCGATATCGGTGATCCACAGCTTGGTGCGTTCGACGACCGGCACGACCTCCGACAATGCAGGCGAGTAGCCTCCCGGAAAGATGTATTTGCGGATCCACGGATTGGTGGCACCCGGCCCGTCCATACGCCCGATCGCATGCAGCAGGGCCACCCCGTCGGGTGTCAGCAGCCGATGCAGCTTGCGGAAGAAGATTGGAAACTGGTTGAGCCCGACATGCTCGAACATGCCGACTGAAACGATGCGGTCGTATGCGCCCGTCTCTTCGCGGAAATCGCGCAGATGAAATCGCACGCGGTCTGCCAGGCCGGCCGCCGCCGCGCGGCGAGACGCGACCTTGTGCTGCTCCTCCGAGAGGGTGATGCCGGTAACCTCGACCTCGCATTCGCTGGCGAGATACAGCGCCATGCCGCCCCAGCCGCACCCAATGTCGAGGACACGTTGTCCCGGCCGCAGCAGCAGCTTGGCGGCGATGTGGCGCCGCTTGTTGAGCTGGGCGGTCTCGATATCGTCGTCAGGTGACCGGAAATAGGCACAGGAGTATTGCCGGTCGTGGTCGAGGAAAAGGTCGTAGAGCTGATCGGACAGATCGTAGTGATGCGCCACGTTACGGCGCGCCCGCTTTACCGGATTGTACTGATGCAGCCGCCGCAGAAGCCTGTTGATGCCGTCATGGATCCACAGCGCAGAGTGCTCGGCGGTGCCGGGATTGTTGGTGACCAGCAGATCGATCAGGTCGAAGAGCGTGCCTTCCTCGATTGTCAGGCCGCCGTTCATGTAAGCCTCGGGGACATAGAGGCGCGGCCGCAGAACCAGCTTCCACTCCAAGGCCGGGTCGTGCAGGCGAACCGTGACCGTAGGGCCGGGCTCGCGGCCGTAGACCCGGGTCGCTCCTGCCGTGTCGATCACCGTCAGGCGGCCGATGCGGATGACCCGGGACAAGGCGGGCGCTAGCAACATGCTGCTGTAATACCGAAGAAATCAGCTACCGCAAATATTAGACGCGGAACCAACGGGTTGCTCCAAAAGCAGCGCGGTAACTATCCCTTGAAAGCCGCCGCATGCGGCTCAAGTAATGGGCTCGCGGCGCGATCTCGGCAGCCAGAGCGGGAGAGTGCGCGCAGTTTGGCGGCGCAGCTGCCTGGAGGAAGCTTATGTCTGACTCGGCACACCGCGGCGATGGCGAGATCATCCACACCGCCTATGCAGAGAAAGTACACGAGGCATTTCGGATCTTTGCCGACGCAATCTCGATGGGTGAGAATGAGAAGACGTGCAAAGAGCGTTTTCTGCGCAATCTGCAGGTAACCCGCCGAGCGCGCGATCTGGCTATCGACGCCATAAACGGCATCGACATGGTCGAGCCGATTGCGGCGTTGAGCAGCGAGGAGAAGAAACGCAAATACGGCGAACCAGAGGCTGTGGCATTGCCCGCGGAACTGCAGGCAATGGTCGATGCGAGTGTCTCTAAGACCACTGGCATCAGTAACAAGCCAATACAACCATTACCGCCGCGGCGGTAAGGCTGGTCACGCGCGGCCGCGAATTTGGCCGTATCTGCGTTAGCATTGCACCTGGCTGCCGCTGGTGAGCCGCTGCACCTGAAATGGAGCCACGATGCCTGACGCCGCGCCGCGCCGTGTTTCCCTGACGGCTTTGACCGAATTCATCGCCCGTGCCTATGGTGCCGTCGGCGTCGCAGCCGAGCCGGCGCGCAAAGCCGCCGAATTGATGGCGGCGTCTGATATATCCGGCGCCGATGGGCATGGTGTGTTCCGCCTGCCGCAATATATCCGCCGCATCCAGACCGGCGGCATCAACACCAACCCCGACATAAAGGTTATCCGCCGCGCCCGTGCCACCGCGCTGGTCGATGGCGATAACGGGCTCGGCGCCCTCGTGGTATCGCGCGCGGTCGAGGAGGCGATCGAACTGGCGCGCGAGAATGGCGTCGGCTGGGCCGGCACGCGGCATGGCAACCATGCCGGCGCGGCGGCGGTGTACGCCGCGATGCCGGTGCCGCATGACATGATCGGCGTCTATTTCGCGGTCGGCAACGCCAACCATCTGCCACCCTGGGGCGGCATCGACATGCTGCTGTCGACCAATCCGGTCGCGATCGCAGTGCCAGCGCTGGAAGAACCGCCGCTGATCCTCGACATGGCGACGACCGTCGCCGCCTACGGCAAGGTCAAGGTCGCGGCGCAGCAGGGCAAGACGATGCCGGAAGGCTGGATGATCGACCGGCAGGGCCAGCCTCTGACTGACCCCAACCGCGCCGATGATGGCTTCCTGCTCCCGATCGGCGGTTATAAGGGCGCGGCCCTGTCGCTGATGATCGGGCTGCTGGCCGGCACCCTGAACGGGGCCGCTACCGGTGACGACGTCGTCGACTTCAACAAGGATGACACCACACCGACGAATACCGGGCAGGCGATCTGCGTCATCGACATCAAGACACTGGCCGACCCGGTTGTCTTCAAACGGCGGGTCGATGCGGTAATCCAGCAATTACACGGCTCGGACTTGCTGCCGGGCTTCGATCGCATTCGATTGCCGGGCGAAGACCGCCACGCCCGCATCATCGAGCGCGAGGCAAATGGCATCCCGGTGCCGGTGGCGCTGTCGGCGGCGCTCGACAAAATGGCTGCCGAGCTCGGGATCACGCCATTATTCGGCTGAGCCGCTGTCGGCGCTGGTTTCGAGGCGCATCCAGGCGGGACGCATCGGCGTCAGGCTGGCGCCATCGACCGTGAGAGGCGGAGCGTCACTTCCACTCCCCGACGGAAGGCGCAGCAGTGCAAGTCCAACCTCGTCACGTGTCGAGCGTAATTCTCCGGCCTCTTTGCCGTCCGCGCTGATGAGGGTGCCGGGCGCCGATGCCGGGCCGCTGAATTGCACCGGAAACAGGCGGCGCTTGATCAAGCCGCGATATTTTGTGCGGGCGGTCAGTTCCTGGCCGATGTAGCAACCCTTCTGCCAATCGACGCCGTTCAGTTCGTCGAAACCCGCCTCCAGCAGGATGGTCTTATCGGGCACCAGATCGCG
The DNA here is from genome assembly GCA_019240125.1 of Alphaproteobacteria bacterium. GTDB lineage: Bacteria > Pseudomonadota > Alphaproteobacteria > ATCC43930 > CGMCC-115725 > DATARH01. Next base: position 2,820 of record JAFAYW010000359.1, on the reverse strand, counting down.
GCTGCCGTCGGGAATGCCAAGCAACAGACGATGCCGGTCCCAGGCGGCGAAATCGGTTTCCGTCAGCCCAAGCTTCGTCAATACCGGGACGATGACTGCTCGCGGCAGGATGGCGCGGACGCCGAGTTCCTGCAGTCGCGGATCGACCATAACAGCGCCGTCGCCAAGGACACGCGCCGCGCCCGCTTCCGCCGGCAGGCCACACGTCGCAGCGGCGCCGCCGCCGAAGATCGCGGCGACCGCCAGCTCGGGCTGTTCCACCAACTCCACCTTGGCGCGCAGCCGGTACATCGACAGGCGGCGTTTGAGGTCGGCGAGTCGGGCGGCCTCGGCATCGAGCCAGATTTTCTCCTCGTGCTCAATCAAGATGAAGTCGTGCAGGTATTTGCCCTGCGGCGTCAGGAAGGCGGCATACGCTGCGCGCGTATCACCGACCTTGTTGACGTCGTTGGAGATAAGACCCTGTAGAAAGGAGCGGCGGTCGGTGCCGGCGACAGCCAGAACACCGCGTTCCGGCAATAAGGCAAAGCAGGCTTGGGTCATGGAAGCGGTCCTGATGTCGATCGGGGCGACTTGCGAGCTGTAGCGCATATAATCGATGGTCGCCGGTTCGACGACATGCCAGTAATCGGCCGCGCGCTAATCTCGTCTCAAAGACTGCCCAGACCCTGCATGCGCATTCTATTTGTCACCTCGACCCGCATCGGCGATGCCGTGCTTTCGACAGGGCTGCTGGCCTATCTGGTCGAGCGCTTTCCCGGCGCGCGGTTGACGATTGCGGCGGGCCCGGTCGCGGCGCCGCTGTTCGAGACGGTGCCGGGATTGGAACGCCTGCTGGTGGTACGCAAACGGCGAGGGGCATTGCATTGGCTGCAGCTTTACGCGGCAGTGGCGGGACAGCGTTGGGACCTGGTCGTGGATCTGCGGGGGTCGGCGCTGGCCTGGCTGTTGCGCACCGGCGAGCGCCGGGTTACCGCCAAAGGCGACGCAGCCAAGCACCGGGTCGAGCAACTTGCCCGCCTTTTCGATCTCGACCCGCCGCCGAGTCCGACCTTATGGCTTGCGTCGACTCATGAGGCGCGCGCGGCCGCGCTGGTGCCGCCCGGCGGCCCCGTCCTGGCGATCGGGCCGGCGGCCAACTGGCGCGGCAAACAGTGGCGTGCGGGGCGCTTTGCTGAATTGGCGCTGGCCCTGACGGCGCCCACGGGTCTGGTGCCGGCGGCGCGGATTGCGGTGATGGCGGCTGCGCATGAGCGCGAGCAAGCCCAGCCATTGCTGGCTGCGGTGCCGCCGGTACGGGTGATCGACTTGGTCGGGCATACCGATCTGCTTACCGCCGCGGCGGTGTTGCGCCGATGTGCCATGTTCATCGGCAACGATACCGGACTGATGCATGTCGCGGCCGCCTCGGGGGTGCCGACGCTCGGATTGTTCGGGCCGAGCCCGCCCGAGCAATACGCGCCGTGGGGACGCTGGACGGCGATTGTCCGCACGGCGCAGCCGCGCGAGACGATGTTCGGCCCCGGCTTTGACCCACTGACCACGGATACGTTGATGGATACATTGTCGGTCGAGATGGCCGCGGCCGCCGCCGGCGCGTTGTGGCGCCGCGCCGCAGGCGAGGCCGCGGTACCCCGGGTCGAGGCCGGCGAATGAGACTCGCAGCGGCCGAACCTTTCGTCGCCAAGGCGCCCACGATAGACCAGGTCCTGCTGTCGGCGCTGGTCGTGGCGCGTAACGAGGAGGCGCAGCTCGGAGAGTGCCTGACGTGCCTCGACTTCGCCGATGAGATCGTCGTCGTGCTCGACCGCTGCGAGGATCGCTCGGCAGAAATCGCGCGGCACTTTACCGATCACGTTATCGAGGGCGGCTGGGAGCGCGAAGGACCGCGCCGCAACGAGGGCATCGCCGCCTGCCGCGGCGAGTGGGTGGTCGAGATTGACGCTGATGAGCGGGTCGGGCCGGAGCTGGCCGCCGAGCTTCGCGATGTGGCGGCGACGTCTTCGGCCGATTGGCACCTGATCCCGGTGGATAATTATGTCGGCGCGCATCTGGTGCGCTGGGGCTGGGGCGCCTCATTCGGGCGCTCGGCGCATGCTGGGCTGTTCCGTCGCGGCGCTAAGCATTGGGGCGACCAGCGGGTGCACCCGGCCGTCAAGCTCACCGGCACGCAGGGCTCGCCCTTGACCGCGCGCCTCGCACATCACGTCGATCGCGATATCTCCGACATGCTGAGGCGGCTTGATCGCTATAGCTCGGCGCGGGCCCGCGATCTGCGCGACAGCGGCGATATCGGCACATTCGGGCACAACCTGCGGCGTGTCTTTTCGCGCTTCTGGAAATGCTATGTCGCGCGACGCGGCTATCGCGAGGGCGAGTGGGGGTTTCTGATCGCGCTGTGCGCCGCGCTGTACCCGCTGCTGTCCTATCTTAAGGCGCGGCTCGAGAGCGAGTGATGGATGTGGTGATGGCCGATGACGGCATCGCCTTTGACGGCGCGACGGCAGAGCGCGGGCCGCTCGGCGGTGCCGAGACGGCGTTCGCGGCCCTCGCCGAAGCGTTGGCGCGGCGCGGCCATCGGGTCGCGGTGCGCAATCGCTGCCTCGCGGCGCTCAGCTACAACGGTGTGCACTGGGCGCCGCTTTCGGACGGAATCCCGCCGGCCTGTGACCTTTACATCGGCAATCGCGGCCACCGGGTCATCGGCCTCGTTCCCGAAGCCGGGCGCCGGCTGTTTTGGCTGCACAATCCCGCCGGTTATCTGAAAAAGCCGCGCAATTTATGGCGGCTCACCCGTTACCGCCCGATCCTGATTACGAC
>JAFAYW010000312.1 GCA_019240125.1 Alphaproteobacteria bacterium | reverse complement strand
TGACAGCGTCGCCGACCGCTATGATCTGATGAATGATCTGATGAGCGGCGGCATTCATCGGCTGTGGAAGAGTGAGATGGTGACCTGGCTCAACCCGCGGCCGGGACAGCGGCTGATCGATGTCGCCGGTGGCACTGGCGATATCGCGCGCCGTGCCCTGCCGCGGCTTATCGAGAAGGAGCCCGGCATCGCCATCATCTGCGACGCCAACCAGCAGATGCTGGAGACCGGCCGCGCCCGCGCCCTCGATGACGGCATCCTTACCGGCATCGAATGGCTGTGCGGCGACGCCGAGGCGCTGCCCTTCGCCGATCGCAGTTTCGACCTCTATACAATCGGCTTTGGCCTGCGGAACGTGACGCATATCGAAAAGGCATTGTCCGAGGCGTGGCGCGTGCTTAAGCCAGGCGGCCGGTTTCTGTGCCTCGAATTCACCCCCTCGGTCGGGCCGCTCTTACAGCCGCTCTACGACCTCTACAGCTTCCAGTTTCTTCCCTTGCTCGGGCGCGTCGTGACCGGCAACCGCGATGCCTACACCTATCTCGTCGAGAGCATTCGCCGGTTTCCGCCGCAAAGCCGGTTGTCGGAGGTGATGGCGGCGGCCGGGCTCGAGCGGCCGCGCTTTCGCAACCTGACCGGCGGTATCGCCGCCCTGCACTCGGCCTGGCGGCTCTGACGGGCGGCGGCTCTGGGGCGGGCGGCGCGTAATCGGGATGTTCCGCAGCTTTCGCAACATCACCCGGCTGATCGTGATCGGCCTGACCTTGGTGCGCAATGACGCGCTGTTCCCGCTCGACCGGGTGTCGGGTACCGGCCCGTTGTTGCGCGCCTCGCGGCTGCTGCGCCGCGCCAGTACCGACAGGCTGCGCCGCGGTGAGCGGCTCGCTGCCGCCTTCACCGAGCTGGGTCCGAGTTTCATTAAACTGGGTCAGGTACTCTCGACCCGCGCCGACCTTCTCGGTGACGATGTCGCCGAGGATTTGACGAGATTGCAGGATCGGCTCTCGCCGTTTCCGGGTGCGCAGGCCCGCGCGCTGATCGAGGGTGAGTTCGGCCGGCCGCTCGACGAGATGTTCGCCACCTTCGAGGATAACGCGATCGCCGCCGCTTCGATTGCGCAAGTGCATTTCGCGCTGACCACAGATGGCCGCGACGTCGCGGTCAAGGTGTTGCGTCCCGGGATAGGCCGGGCCTTTGCCCGCGACCTGGACCTGTTCCGCTGGCTGGCCAATCTGATCGAGCGGACCCAGCCGAGTTTGCGACGGCTGAAACCCGTCGAGGTGGTCGCGACATTGGCCGACTCGGTGCAGTTCGAGATGGATCTGCGCTTCGAGGCGGCCGCCGCATCGGAATTGCGCGAGAACTTCGCCGGCGATCCGACTTTTCGCGTGCCGCAGATCGACTGGCTGCGCACCGGACAGACCGTATTGACGACCGAACGTCTGGCCGGCATCCGGGTCGATGACCGCGAGGCCCTGCTGGCGGCCGGGCATTCGATCCCGGAATTGTTGAAGAACGCCGCCGCCGCGTTCTTCAACCAGGTGTTCCGTGATGGCTTCTTCCACGCCGATCTGCACCCCGGCAACATGTTCGTCGATTCCGAGGGCCGCCTTGCGGTGATCGATTTCGGCATCATGGGACGACTCGACCGGCAAACCCGCTATTACCTCGCCGACATGCTGATCGGTTTCCTTACCGGCGACTACCGGCGCGTCGCCGAGGTGCATTTCGATGCCGGCTACGTGCCGCGGCGCAGCTCGATCGATGCCTTCACCCAGGCGTGCCGCTCGATCGGCGAGCCGATCCTCGAACGACCGCTGCACGAAATCTCGCTCGGCCGCCTGCTGGCGCAGTTGTTTCAGGTTACCGAGCAGTTCGAGATGGAGACGCAGCCGCAATTATTGCTGCTGCAGAAGACGATGGTATTGGTCGAGGGCGTCGGCCGGCGGCTTGACCCGACCATCAACATCTGGAGCCTGGCGCGGCCGCTGATCGAGCAGTGGATGCGGGACAATCGTGGCCCCGAGGCGCAGGTACGACAGCGGATCGACAGTCTGCTCGATGTGCTCGATCGCGTGCCGCCGCTGTTGCGTGGCCTCGACCGGATGATCGGCGACTGGTCGCGTGAAGGCGTCGTGATGCACGCGGAAAGCCTCGCCACGCAGGCTGCCCACCGTGCTCGCCTGCTGCCATTACTGGTGATCCCGTTATGGCTCGGGGGGATCGCTCTCGCGGTGATCGCCTGGATGATGTGGGCGGGGCATTGACGAACGCGCGCAGACAGCGCGCGCGCCGCGCGCAGCCTAAGCGATCTTTTCCAGGTTCCAGAACACCGGGCTGACGAGACCGATCGGGTTCTTCATGCGGTCCTTGCGATAGGCCGTTGGCGGCAAGTATTGCCCGGCATAGGCATAGGGCGCGCTCTCGAAAAAGCGTTCCTGCAACGCATCGATCGCCTGCTTGCGCGCCGCGTCGTCCTTGGCCGCGAGATAGGCGAGGCGGCGCTTCATCAATTCCTCGTCGCACGGCCAGCCGAACCAGTTCTTGCCGCCGCAGCTGGTGTCGAGCGGCGCGTTGACCACCGGGTTGCTCATTGCCGTCGCCGGCCATGCGGTCGGGAAGATGTGCCAGCCGCCCTGCGCCGGTGGCGGGTCCTTGACGGCGCGGCGCGACACCAGCGTCGACCAATCCATCGATTGCAGATCGACCTTGA
>JAFAYW010000297.1 GCA_019240125.1 Alphaproteobacteria bacterium | reverse complement strand
TATGACAAGCGTATCGCCCGGCCGCAGAAAATCCAGCACCACCTGCAACTCGCTCCGACCATCACGGCGCGAGCCACTCGCCTTCTCGGCACGGATCACCTCGCACCCTGCCGCCTTCAGCGCAGCCCGCTGGATGGCAAGGTCCTGGTCAAACGTGGACACCCGAGCGTAACCGTAAAGGGACATGAGGCGGCAGCACTGTCTCGTTAGGCTTCAGACCCTCTTACTGTACCGTCTCATATCACGATTTTCAACTCAAATGGGACGGCCCGACGCGTCTCATCGTCATGTATCTCTGAGGTATACTCAAAGGGCGCGATAAACGCCGATATGCGAGTATGTATCCCAGCTGCTCAGCCTGCATGGGTGCGACGTGGGCTCGTCGCTGCCGTCATAGACGTGTATTGAGGACTTGCAGCACTGGATTTCAGTGACGTGGGTCAAGCAGTAGCTCGCCGCGATCCGACTGACGCATGCCGGCTGAAAGCAACAAGAGTAACCCAATGGTTTCGGTTATGTTCTAAAACAGGATGATATTGGGGAAGACACATGCGACGCGGCCTGCTGGCACTGTACCTACTCATGCTTTCGTTGGCGGCGATCAATTATGCCGACCGGGCGGTGCTCTCAGTGGCCGCCCCTATGATCGCGGCTGAATTCCACATCTCGACCCTAACGCTCGGCTATTTACTCTCGTGTTTTTTGTGGAGCTATGCAGCGAGCCTGATCTTGTGGGGTTTCGCAGTAGATCGCCTCGGCCCCCGTGCGACGACCGCTACAGGCTTGACGATCTGGTCACTGGCAACGGTTGCCACCGGCTTCTGCGCAAGTTTGCCGACACTGTTCGCAAGCCGCTTTGTCATGGGAGGTGGCGAGGCGAGCTGGTCGCCCTCAACGGGGCGGCTAATACGGGACTGGGTGCCGGTCGCGCAGCGCGCGCTTTCTCACATGATCATCAGTACCGGCAGCTACGCCGGACCGGCGCTGGGATCGGTGCTGTTTGCATGGATTGCCAGTCGCTATGGCTGGCGCAGCGGCTTCTTTGTGATGGGCAGCTTCGGGGCGATATGGCTGATCGCCTGGGCGATCTGGTTCCGGCCGCCGGACGGGGCTCTCGAAACCGCAGAGCAGGCCGCATCTGGCATCCCTTCCGGCGGAATGGGTCAGTTGATACGCAACCGCAGCATGTGGGGACTTTTCTTCACGCAAGGCACCGGCGTCTATACGCACTACCTGTTTCTGACTTGGCTGCCGAGGTATCTCGTGGCGACACGGAACCTGACGATCATGAATACCGGAATGCTCGCCGCCGTGCCTTATACGGTGACGATCGTTGCCGGCCTCTTGCTGGCGCACTTCAGCGATCGCTTACTGCAGGCCCGCGGCACGCACACCGGAGAACGCCGGCGCATGGTCGCGGCGATGTTGCTGCTTTCGGCCGTTGTGTTGGCGACCCCCTTCGCGAATAGCACTTGGCTGGTGCTGGTCTTCATTTCCGTGTCGATGACTGGCTCGGCAGTCGCCAATGCGCTCAACGCCTCACTGCTCCTCGATCTACTGGATTCGTCGAATGACGCCGGCAAAGCCACGGGCCTGCTTATCACCGGCGGCAACGTCTTCGGCCTGCTTGCACCGATCGTCACCGGCTACGTGATCGCTGCAACGGGCAGCTACGGCGGCGCATTCGCCGTCGCCGGGGGACTCTTAATCGTGGGCGCCGTAGTGGTTATGACCATGACCCGCGGTCCGATCATCACCCGTGTTGTCCGCTCATCCTCACGTACCGCGCTGGCGCCGAGCTAGTATCACCCCGCCCGCTCCGTTACCTTCATCAAAAACCGTCACCATCAGCGCGCCGTCAGACCTGACGACTACCAATTACGAGCTGTGCCGCCGCTCAGAGCCGAGGTGCAGGTAGTTCGGATTGAACCCGCCGAAAGCGGCCAGCTCTTCGAAATCTCGTATGATCAATTGTTTGTTTCGGAGGTTGATCAGGCCGCTCTCTCGCAGGCGCGTAAAGGTGCGGCTCACATGCACACTGCTCAGTGCCAGCGTCTCGGCGAGCTGCTGTTGCGTCAGCGGCAGATAAAAGCTTTCTCCATAGTCCATTCCGACGGCACGCAGGCGCAGCAACAGCTCGCACAGGAGATGTGCGACGCGCTGGTCGGCAGGGCGCCCAGCAATATTGACGAGCCATTCCCGCAGGATGGCCTCGCTGACCAGCGCCGACCATCGCAGGGCATCTGCGATCGCGGGCCGTTGTGCTAGTGACAGCATGCAATCCGCTGAAATTTCAGCAATCTGGCAATCCGTCAGCGTCGCCAGCGAATAGTCCATCGTTCTCATTGTCACGGGATGCAAATCGCAGCAGTCACCCGGAACCAGATATCCGACAATGTGGCGGCGGCCATGTTCAAGGAGCTTGTAGCGGCAGGCAAAGCCGCTAATCACGAGATGGAAGCAGGACGACAGTTTGCCTTCGGGCATGAGATCGGTTCGTGCCGGAATGGTCCGCTGCAGCGCCGAGGCGTCATCAATGAGAAGCCTGTCCTCTCCCGATAGAGGGGCGAAGTTAGCCAGCTTTGTGATGAAAGGGTTATTTCCCGCCATACGCCCTGCCAACGCTACGCGCGGGACTGGTGCGCGCGTCTCTTCGAGCTCCTTTAGCATTTGCAAAGACAGGAGGAAACAGAGCTGGCCGGGCGGGATAAGCGGGCGAAACGAAGGTCTCAGGCGGGGGGGCCAAACAGCCAGGACACTACGACAACCGCGTTTAATCCGCTGACCAGGACTGCGGCGGCCATCGCTGTTCTGCGGATTACGGGCCGGCTGGCAAAATCCCCCATAACATCCTGCCGGCACGAGAGGCGAAGGAGCGCGAACATTGGAAAGGGCAGCGCGAGGCTGAGTACGACCTGACTTAAAACCAGGGCGCGCGTCGCATCGACACCGGCCAGCACAACGGAAAAAGCGGGAAGCGTGGTGATGAGACGGCGCAGCCAAAGCGGGATCGGCCGCTTCAGAAAACCCTGCATGATCATCTGGCCCGCCAGCGTGCCGACCACAGAGCTAGATATACCGGCGGCGAGTAGGGATATGAGAAAGATCACCGCGGCGCCATACCCGAGGAGAGGTCCCAGCGTTCGATAGGCGCTCTCGAGATCGGCGATGCTGGCCTCGTTTGGATGAAAGGCGGCTGCCGCGGTGATCACCATGGCGAGATTGACGAGACCGGCAAAAGCGAGCGCCACCACGGCCTCGCGGTTTGAGAAACTGACAAGACGACGGCGCTCGGCATCGGTGCGCGGGAGGACGCGCCTCTGGGTCAGGCCCGAATGCAAATAGAGCGTGTGCGGCATGACGGTCGCACCCACCATGCCGGCAGCGAGGATGAGCGCATCGTGACCATCGATTTGAGGGATGACGGCATGGAAGGCAGCCTGACCCCAGTCGGCGGGCACGATCAGGAGTTCGGCGAGGTAGGCAAGTGACACGATCGCTATGAAGGCGGCTATGATTAGCTCGAACGGCCGGAAGCCGCGGCGCTGCAGCGGCAGGATGGCAAAGACCATGACCGCGGTCGCCGCCATGCCAACCAGCAGCGGAAGATGCATGAGCAGTGCGAGAGCAATGGCCGCACCGACAAACTCGGCGAGGTCTGTCGCCATAGCTGAGATCTCGCTCACGGCCCAAAGGCCGAGCACGGTACCTCTCGAAAAATGCATCCGGCAAAGCTCGGCGAGATTATATCCGGTGACGATGCCGAGCTTGGCCGAGAGCGCCTGGAACAGCATTGCCATCAGGCTGGCCAGCAACGCCACCCAAAGGAGAGCGTAGCCATGCCGCGCTCCCGCTTCGATGTTGGTGGCGAAATTGCCGGGATCGATATAGGCGACCGACACCACGACGGCGGGCCCGGCGAAAGCCAGGACGTTCCGCCAGGCATATTTACGGCCGCTCAAAACCTCGTGGGCTTTCCCCAGGGTCCGTTCTGACAGGGACGCTGGCCCGCTCTGGCGGGCCAGCAGGTTCACGGCATCCGGCGGCATGTTGCTCTCGTTAGACGGTCGTCAAGGGACTAAGCGCCTTTGATGCCACTACCGGGGCCGGCGCCGAGTTCGGCACCCGTCGGCGGATCGATGTCGGTGCGGGATGCCGTGCGCAGCGCCGCGCGATCAAGGGTCGCTTTCTCGGTGTGGCTGACCGTGACGGTCGCCAAACCATCATCGCCATCGACGGCCGCCTGCTGCTCGCGGTCATCGACCTTTTCCCAGAGCGGGCCGGTATTCCACGACCCTTCCATGTCGCCGTCGCCCTGTGACATGTTGAAGTAGGTGTTGACGAACTCAGGT
>JAFAYW010000083.1 GCA_019240125.1 Alphaproteobacteria bacterium | reverse complement strand
ACTGCACATCGGCGACGAAGTCATATTTGACTAGACTCGGTGAAGAGAGGGTTGCGGGCGAAGAGGCAACCGGTAGCGTTGGATAGACGAGGGGCGATGACTCCGTACTCGAGCCACTGCCGCCTTTACACCGTGCTGGTGAACGAGGCGCTGGGAAGGTGTGGTAAATGTTGGAAAGGAAGCGAATATCCGGCGTTGGAGCGCAACAGAAAGTTAGAAACATGTCCACAAAGAGACGCCAATAAAAACAATGGATCAGCGAGCGCTCGTTCCTTAAACCGGGAAAAATCCGGAAGGGTGCCTCGAACGATCGCGTCTTTGTCGGACGATGTCCGCGAGATCAGCGCGCGACGCCTGCTCTCGGATAGTCTACGAGCGTGCGGCGCGGCTCCGGCAACAGGCCTGAGGGGCGTAGCCGGAGAAGCAGCAGAAGCAGGGCGGCGATCAGAAATTCGCGCAATGCCGCGCCCTGCACCGCGCTCAAGCCCGGCAGCAGCGGTATCAGGAAACGGCCGGATTCCAGAAGAAAGACAACGAGGAAGCCTCCGAGCACCGCGCCGCGATTATTGCCGCGGCCGCCGGCGAGCAGGGCCAGCTTGATGTAGAGCGTGAACAGCGGCACGAAGATTTCCGGCGCGATGAAGGAATTAAAATGGGCGTATAGAGCGCCGGCGATGCCGAGCGCGCCGGCGCTCAACGCAAACGCCTTGATCTTGAACGCGATGACCGATTTGCCGGCAACCGCAGCGACCTGCTCATCGTCACGGATCGCCCGCAGCACACGCCCGAAGGGTGATTTCGCGAGCCGCTCGGCCAGCGCATAAGCGAGCGCGACCATTGCCACGACTATCGCCAGAAACAGCAGATTGTAGAGTTCGGGGTTCAGGGCGGCGCGAAACGGGCCAGGGATGCCGGACAATCCGTCGCTGCCATTGGTCAGCCAGATCTCGTTTGCGGCGGTTATCCGGATGGTCTCGGCGAACCCGAGGGTGACTATCGCGAGATAATCGCCGCGCAGGCGCGCGGTGATCACCGCCAGCCCCGCTCCCGTCAGCGCCGCGGCCATGCCGCCGCAGGCGATTGCCGCCACGATGGGAATTCCCAGCCTCAACGATAACAGCGCAGAAACATAAGCCCCGACCGCGAAGAAGCCGATGAGGCCGAGATTCACCATCCCCGCGAGGCCCCAGGTCAGGTTCACGCCGATCGCCATCAGCGCGTAAAGCCCGCCGGTAACGGCCATTGCAATGAGGTAATTGCTCACCGGCGCCCGCTTAAAACTCGCGCTGGCCGAGAATGCCCCGTGGCCGCACGCTGAGGACCAGCAATATCACCAGAAAGCCGACGGCACTGCGATATTCCGGGGACAGCACGACCAGGCAGAGTTCCTCGCCGACGCCCACTGTCAGGGCGCCGATGACCGCACCCGGCACGCTGCCGAACCCGCCGACCACCGCGGCGGCGAAGACCGAAAGTATGGTACGAAAACCGGTCAGCGGATCAATGGTGGTATCGAGTCCCGTGAGCATGCCGCCGAGGCCGGCAAAGCCCATCCCGACAAAAGTCACCAACCGCCCGACCTTATCGGCATCGATGCCTTTGATATTCGCGAGCATCGGATTGTCCGCCACTGCCCGCATCGCCTTGCCGGTGCGGGTGAACGTCAGGAAAGCAAACAGGACCGCGACCGCGACCCCGGCGATAACCAGGTTTTCAACCTGCTGCGGTGAGAGGCGCAGTCCGGCAAAGCGCCAATCGCGCACGACCGGCAAGACATAGCCGCGCAAATCGTTTCCGAAAAAGAACCGGATGACGTTCTCCAGCGCGATGGTCAGCGCGACGGAGGCAATTGCCGTCGTGATCGAACCGGCGGGCCGGACCGGCTTCAGCACGAATTCGTCTGTCGCGACCCCCACCAGCGCCGCCGCCACGACGGCGCAGGCAAGCGAAGGCAGCAGGGCCCAGCCCAGTTGCGTGTTGACGACGTATCCGGCGAAGGCGCCAACGGTGGCGTGTGCCGCCACCGCGAAATTCGGAAAGCGCAGCACGCCGTAAATCAGTGTCAGTCCGATCGCCGGCATCATCAGGATTGCGCCGGTCATCATCCCGTTGAGCAGCAGCTGCAGCAGACGGGTCGCGTCCATCGGCAAGATGACCCGGCAGGTTCGGAACCGGCGTCAGGCCACCTGCAGCAGTTTGAGCTTGCCGTCCTCCACCGCCTGGTAGCGGAACTTGCAGTCGGTGATATCGCCAATGTCGGTGAAGTCGCACGGGCCGCTGGCGCCCTCGTAGTTAATCTCACCACCGCCAGCGAGCGCTTGCAGACCTTCCACCGCGCTGTACACCTTGGCGCCCGGACCCTGGGAAATCTTGCGCACGTTGTCGCGTAACGCGGTCCCGCTCGCCTCCTTTGCTTTGGCGATGCCCAACGCCACAAGGCTCATCCAGTCGGTTGCCTGCGACTCGTACGAGTCCGGTTGGGGAATTCCGAGCCGTTTTGCCGCCATGGCATAGGCGGGCGACGCAACATCGGCCGACGGCTGCGCGGTGATGACGCCTTCCGTCACCTCGTGCGGTAGCGCATCGAGCGATTTGCCCGGAAGAGCGTAGGATTGGGTGAAGCGGGCGCCGTCGAAACCGGCGCGGTACAGGTCACGCAGCACCACCGCAACGTCCGGCGCGTACCCGTTCAGGTAGATCATATCCGGCTTGCCGGCCATTGCCTGGTCCACCTCGGAGCGGTAGGTGGTTTTGTCCTTGTCGTAGATCAGCCCGCCGATCAGCTCTGAGCCGTGCAGTTTCAAGACTTCCGTGAGCCGAGCCTGGGTGGGTACCGAGAAAGGCGCCTGGATCGACATGATGAAGACCTTTTTCCTGCCGCTCGCGGCGATGAATTCCGCGTGTTTTTGCGCCTGCAGTTGATTGTTCGGCTGGGTACGGATCAGATAACCCTGGTGTGGCAGCAACGTGATCGAGTCGGCGCCTGACACCGTGGTCAGAAACGTCTTGCTCTCCCAGCACAATGGCGCGACAGCGGTGGTCACCGCGGATGCCCAGGTGCCCATGATCACCGGCATCTTGTCGACATCGATCAGTTTGCGGGCTGCGCGCACGGCGGCTTCTGGATTGGTTTCGTCATCCTCGACGACAAGCTCGATCTGTTTGCCCAATAGGCCGCCGGCCTGGTTGACCTCGTCGGCCACTGCCTTGATCGCCTTCAGCATACGCGGCCCGTCCGCCCCGCCGGCGCCGGTCAACGGCGTCAGCACGCCGAGCCGCAGGGTCGCCGCCTGAGCCCGAGCGCGTCGCGGCATCCCGGCCGCCCCGACCGCCGCGGCGGCGCCTTTCAGGATTGAACGGCGGGTCGTTAGCATGATGCGGGCGCTCCCATCGATTTGGTTAGAGACCGAGAAACAGCCGCTGAATATCCGGATCGGCGGCGAGTTCGCCTGCCGGCCCCGAGCGGCTGTTGCGGCCGTCGACCAGAATGTAGGCGCGGCTCGCGATGTCCAGGGCTTCGCGTGCGTTTTGCTCGACCATGGCGACGGACAGCCCCTCGCGGTTGATCGCGACGATCTGCTCGAACAAGCGCTCGGCAGCTACTGGGGACAGCCCCGCCGAAGGTTCATCGAGCAGCAGGATACGCGGTTCAACCATCAGCCCCATCGCCATCGCGAGCAACTGCCGCTCGCCACCGGACAGTGCGCGGCCGGGCTGCCGGCGCTTTTCCGCGAGCATCGGAAACCACCCGAAGATCGCCTCAACCCGCGATCGCGTGTTCGTGCGGTCGGCAAATCCCCCCATTTCGAGGTTTTCACGCACCGTCATATTCGGAAAAATATTGTTTTCCTGCGGCACATAGGCGAGGCCGAGGCGGCAGACCTCGCGGGCCGGACGGCCGCCGATCGCCGCGCCGTCAAACATGATGCTGCCCTGGCTCGGCCGCAGCAGACCGGCGATCGCCTTGAGAAGGGTTGATTTGCCGGCGCCGTTCGGGCCGATCACCGCGACGATCTCGCCCTCGTCGACCGCGAAATCGAGCCCCTTCAGGATCTCGTCGGCTGGGCCATAGCCGACCACCAGCCCGCTGACACTCAGGCCGACCATCGGCGATGGCCCATATAAGCTTCCTGTACGCGCGCATCGTTAGCAATCTGGGTGAATGTGCCCGCCGCAAGATTGGTGCCTTGCGCGAGGACGATGACCTGGTCGCAGAGCTGCGCGATGGTGTCCATGTGATGCTCGATCAGGAGGATGCTCAACCCCTCGGCGACAAGACCGCGCAATCGGCCTTCGATCTCCTTGGCGAGGCTGGGATTGACCCCGGCGACCGGCTCGTCAAGCAGGATCAGTTTCGGGCGTGCCATCAGGGCGCGGCCAATCTCCAGCAGTTTCTTCTGCCCACCCGACAATTCGGCGGCGAGATTGTCGATGACCGGCATCAGGCTGAGGCGGTGCGCCACCGCGAGGGCGCGCTCGCGCAACTCGTCTTCCTGGCGCGCCACGAGTGATCGCGCGAACATCGCAGCCATTACGCCCTCGCCGCGTTGGTCTCGGCCATAGAGCATCAGATTTTCAAGTACGGTCAGCTGCGGAAACCCGCGCGCGATCTGAAAGGTCCGGGCCAGGCCCGCCTGGGTCACGCGATCCGGCCGCCAGCCGGCGATGTCGCGGCCATCGAACCGGATGCCACCGGCATCCGGCGGCACGACACCGGAGACGCAATTGAATACCGTCGTCTTGCCCGCGCCATTCGGCCCAATCAGACCGGTGATCCGACCGGCCTCGACATCGAGGTCAACCCCGCGCACGGCCTGCACGCCATAAAAGCTGCGGGCCAGTCCGCGTACCTCCAGCAATGCCACCTCAAGCATTCCCCGCAAGCAGCGGAGCAACCAACAGGGCCGCGATCAGCCGTGCCGGCGCGACGTCGGCGTCGCGAAACCAGCCGGCTTCGTGACACACATTCATCGTGCCGAGAGAGCGGCCGCGAAACCGGATCGGCACGTTGAGGATCGCGCCGATCCCCAGGCTGAAGATCAGTGCGTGATCGGCGAAGACCCGTTGAACCTGGTCCGGCGTGGCCGCGAGAAAGATCTCGCCGCGATCGAGCACCTGCGCGCCCCATTGGGTGCCCTGTTTCGGTTTGCGCCCACTGACCGGGTACGCCTCGGGCTGGCTGCTGTAGACCCGCTCGACCTCGGCACTCGCGACGTGCAGACGCATGATCGTGAACAGCAGGTGGCCGACAGCCTCCCGGGCCAGCGCATCGGCGGCACGAAACACCGCGTCGCCGGCCGGGTCGCTGGCTGCAATCTCCGCTGCCTTGGCAAGATCGTCGAGCGTGAGGGGGCGCCGTTTCACAATTTGCACTTCACAAACTCACCGCCTCTCACGATCGCCGGGATGTGAGCGCCTTCATCCTGAAACAGGCCGAGGTCGCGCAGCGGGTCGCCATCGACGACGAGTAAGTCGGCAAACGCGCCGGCGGTTATTTCGCCAAGCTGACCCGATTGGCGCAGGATTTCGGCATTAACGAGCGTCGCTGAGCGGATGATCTCGGCCGGGCTCATGATATCGGCGCGCAAGAGAAACTCGCGGCAGTGATCGTTCTGCAATTGGCCTAGGAGGTCGCTGCCAAAGCCGATCTGCACCCCCGCGGTTCGGGCCAGGTCTAGCGAGCGCAGCCCCGCAGCGAGAACAACCTCGTTCTTTTCGAGACTGTAGGACGACAAGCCGTAGTCCGGCCCGCGCCGACGCAACGCGTCGTAGGCTACCAGTGTCGGGACGAGATACGCCCCACGCTCCGCCATTAATGCAGCGGTTGGCGCATCGATCAGGTTGCCGTGCTCGATCGTCCGCACCCCAGCGCCGACGGCCCGGCCTATCGCCTCCGCCGAATAGGCATGGGCGCAGACATAGGTGCCCCAGCGCGTTGCCTCCTCGACCGCGGCCTCGATCTCGTCGACGCGGAATTGCAGGCTTTCGAGCGGGTCGGATTGCGATGCGACGCCGCCCGACACCATGATCTTGATCTGGTCGGCGCCCTTGCGCAGCTCGTCCCGCACCGCCTTGATGACTTCAGGCACCCCGTCGGCGATCCGAGCGGTATAGGCGAGGCCGGAACAGCACGGGCATTCGTATTCCGTCTGGGTGCGCTGACGGAAGTCGGCATGACCGCCGGTCTGGCTGATCGGCGCTCCCGAAATGAACAGGCGCGGTCCCTGGAACAGTCCTGATTCGAGGGCGGTCTTCATGCCGAAATCGGCGCCGCCGGTGTCGCGCACCGTCGTAAAGCCGCGCATCAGCATATCCCTGGCCAATACCGAGCCCTTAGCCGCCAGGAGGGTCAGCGGCACGCCTGTGAGCAGGCCCAGATTGACCTCGGACAGGAACAGGTGGATATGCGCGTCGATCAATCCGGGCATCAGCGTGCGTCCGCGCAGATCGACACGGGTTGCGGTTGCCGCCGCAATCGGGCGGTCGGCGACCTCCTTGATGCGGTCGCCTTCGACCAGCACTTCCATGCCGTCGATCAGCGCACCCGCGCGCGGGTCCAGCAGCCGCCCGCCATGAAACAGATACGAAACCATCCGGCCAATCGCTTTCTTAAGTCCGCCCGACTGGTTGAAGGCTTCCAGCGTTTGGGTCAAGACAGAGTTGTCTCATCCGACCGGTGGTGCCGGCGCGTCGACCCGCTAGGGTACCGCTTCCTGCTCGGATCATCATTGGGCATCGCGGAAGCAGCGAACGATGCGCTCGGGATTGATCGGGGTCGCGTTGAGCTCAAATCCGAGGGGGCTCAGCGCGTCGCAGATGGCATTGGCGATGGCGACCGGCGGCGCGACAGCACCCCCCTCACCGACTCCCTTGACGCCAAGCGGATTGAGGGGCGATGGCGAGTGCAGATGCACGATGTTTATCGACGGGATGTCGCTGGCGGTCGGCAGCGCATAATCCATCAGCGACCCGCTGAGCAGCTGCCCCTGCGCGTCATAGGCGATGCCTTCACACAGGATGCCGCCAAGCCCTTGTGCCGCGCCCCCCCTGATCTGGCCTTCGACGAGCAGCGGGTTGATCACGGTGCCGCAATCGTGCGCAACCGCGTAATCCTCGATCGCGATGCGACCGGTTTCGAGATCGACGTCGACAATGGCGGCGTGCACCGCATAGCTCCAGGTGACGGTCGGCGGCTGCCAGTAATAGGTTTCCTCGAGCCCGGCATCGACCCCGGGCGGCCGTTCGTTGCTCCACCCCGGCATCGCGGCGCGGGCGATGCGAGCGAGGCTGAGCGTCTCGCCGGGAACCCCGGCGATGCCGACACCGCCATCGCGCAGTTCGAGATCGGCCGGGGCGCATTCGAGCATGTGCGCGGCGATCGAGAAGACCTTCTCGCGCAATCGCCCGCTGGCATGGAACATCGCGGCCGAAAGGGTTACCGTGCTGCGGCTTGCCATCGTGCCAAAGCCGATCGCGATCGCCGCCGTATCGGCGAGCGTCACCACGACATCGTCTGGCGTCACCTTCCACAAATCAGCGGCCACCTGCGCAAAGATGGTCTCCATCCCCTGACCCTGCGGCGCGGCCCCGCCGGAGACAAAGATCTTGCCGCTGGGATCGATCCTGACAAAGGCGCTCTCGAAGGGGCCCACCCCGGTTCCCTCGATGTAAAAGCCGATCCCGAGCCCCAGGTGCTGCCCGTTGGCGCGAGCCTCCTGCTGGCGCCGGCGAAACGCCTCGACGCCGCCTATCGCCGCCAGCGCCTTGTCGAGTGCGGCCGGGTAGTCGCCGCTGTCGTAGACAATGGGCTCACCGTCGCGATACGGCATGCCCACGCGGTACGGCATCTCGGCCGCTTCGATGATGTTGCGGCGACGTACCTCGGCGGGCTCGTGCCCGAGTTCGCGGGCGATAAGGTCGATCGTGCGTTCCATCGCGAAGGCCGCTTCGGGTCGGCCAGCACCGCGATAGGGCGCATTTGGCACCTTGTTGGTCACTACAATCCGGCCGGTTGCGGAATAATTGGCGACCTTGTAGGGGCCGGTCAGATGAACGGCGGTGTTATAGGCGACGCCGGACCCGATCGGGTTCCAGGCGCCACAATCGACGATGTAGCTGTCGGTCAGCGCGACGATGCGTCCATCATCGTCAAACCCGATTTCCAGGTCATGCAATTGGTCGCGCGAGTGTGTCGCGCTCATCAGGTGCTCGCTGCGCCCTTCGATCCAGCGCACCGGCCGTCCGAGGTGCCGGGCGAGAAAGGGGATCAGCATGTCCTCGGGATAGACATGGCCCTTGCCGCCAAAGCCGCCACCGACATCGGGCGCGACACAGCGCACCCGCGCCTCCGGCAACCCCAGCAGAACGGCCGCCTCGCGCCGCACCCAGTGCACCACCTGGGTCGACGACCAGATGTTGACCGAGTCGGTGCGGCGATCATATTCGCTGACGACACCGCGGCATTCCATCGGCACGGCGGCATAGCGATGGTGATAGAAGCGACGTCTGAGGCGATGCGGCGCCTGCGCCATCGCCGCGGCGGCGTCGCCCCGCCCGACCGAGAACTCGCCGATCAGGTTCGTGTTGAAGCGGTCGTGCACAATTGGACTGCCGGAGGAAAGTGCCGTCTCGGCATCGACGACAGCCGGCAATTCTTCGAGGTCCAGGCCCACCAATTCAGCAGCATCTTCGGCCTCGGCGCGCGTTTCGGCGACGATGATCGCCAACGCCTCGCCGACATGCCGTGCCTTGTCATGCGCCAGCAATGGCTCCTGCGGGTTGAGAAACTGATGCTGCACGATCGTGGTCCATTTCGGCGGCAACGCGATCTGGCCTTCCGGCACCGGCGGCAGCAGCTGCAACAGGTCGGCGCCATTCAGCGCCGTCAGCACCCCCGGGGCCTGCCGCGCTCGTGCCAGCTCGACCGCTCGGATGCGGGCATGCGCCAGCGGGCTGCGCACCAGCACGGCATGCGTCATGCGTGGCAGCGCCAGATCGGCGACAAACTGTCCCTGTCCGGTCAGGAGACGCCGATCCTCCCGTCGACGCAGGGGGCGCCCGACAAAGTCAAACTGTAAGCCGCTATCCATGTTCCCAGAGTGCCTGTTGTTCCGCGAGGCCGAGCCGAAGCCGGCCCGGTGCGATTATCGTGCCGCCCGAGCCTCCATGCGACGGGCATGGAAAAGGTCGATCCTCTTTAGCGTTTATTTCGCAGCGGCCTGCAGCTTCTGTGCAAGGGTCGTACCGCGACAGACGGACAGGCGGATGACGCTCGACCGGCGGGTTCGACTTTTTTTCTGCCCCAGATGCCCTAGGCGGGCCGGCTGGGTTTGTGCTCGTCGCCTTGCGCGCGGGACGATGACAAGCGCCTGAGCTGGCCCGTTGACGAATCCCGAGTTGGGAAGGTGCAAGCCCCTGCGCGCTCAATCCAGGTTTTCGCTCCAGGTTCGCCCGTCGCGTTCAATCAGAGCGATCGCCGAGGACGGCCCCCAGCTTCCGGCGGGATATGAGCGGGGCGGCTCGGACGAGTCCTCCCACACCTGGAGGATGGGCTCGACCCAGCTCCATGCCGCCTCGATTTCGTCGCGGCGCATGAACAGGGTGGAGTCGCCCCGCACCACATCGAGCAGCAGGCGTTCATAGGCCTCCGGCGAGCGCCCGTGAAATTCCTCGGCGAAGCTGAGGTCGAGCGGCGCCGGGCGCAGCCGCATCCCGCCGGTGCCCGGTACCTTGGTCATCAAATCGAGGCGGATGCCTTCATCAGGCTGGACGCGGATGATCAGCCGGTTGGGGACCAGCCTTGTATTGGCAATCGGAAAAATATCGTGCGGCACATCTCGAAACTGCACGACGATTTCAGACCCCCGCCCCGCCAGCCGCTTGCCGGTCCGCAGATAAAAAGGAACGCCGCCCCAGCGCCAGTTCGCGATCTCTCCCTTGATCGCGACAAAGGTCTCGGTTGAACTCGGATCGCCCGACCGATCGATTTCATCGACGTAACCCGGCACCTGCTTACCGTCGACAACACCGGCGCGGTATTGCCCGCGCACCGTATGAGTCACGACCTCCGCATCGGTCAGAGGCCGCAACGCGTGCAACACCTTGCGCTTTTCATCGCGGATCGCGTCCGGCTCAAACCGCGCCGGCGGCTCCATCGTGGTGAGGCAGAGCAGCTGCAGCATATGGTTCTGCACCATGTCGCGCAGCGCGCCGGAATGGTCGTAATAGCCTCCGCGACCCTCGATGCCCAGGGTTTCAGCGACAGTAATCTGCAGATGGTCGACCCCGCTGGCGTTCCATACCGGCTCGAACAGCGTATTGGCGAAACGTAAGGCAAGCAGGTTCTGGACCGCTTCCTTGCCGAGGTAGTGGTCGATGCGGAATATCTGCTCTTCGCGAAACACCGAGCCGACGGCATCGTTGATTGCCCTTGATGACGAGAGATCGCGGCCAATCGGCTTTTCCAGCACGACCCTCGTTTCCGGCGTAACAAGCCCGGCGCGCCCGAGATTCACGCAGGTGGGGCCGAACAGGTCTGGAGCCGTCGCGAGATAGAACACCCGGACGCGCCCCGGCGCCGCCGCGTCGCCATTCCCCGAGGGGCCGGGCCCAAGCAATCTCTGCAATCCGCTGAAGCCATCCTCGCTTGCCGCATCGACAGCGACATAGTCAAGGCACGGTACAAACGCAGACCACGACCGCTCGGTAAAGTCGCCGCCCATCGATTTGCGGCATGCTTCCTCCACCCGCTTGGTGTAGGCGTCGGCGCTGACATTAGAGCGGCCAACCCCAACGATCCGGCTGGCGGCATCGATCTGCCCGTCAATACAGCGATGCAACAAAGCTGGCATCAGCTTCCGCATTGCCAAGTCGCCAGTGCCGCCGAAGACGATCATATCAAACGGCGACATCGTGGTCAGCCGATCGTGGCCAGAATGCGGTGCTCTCATGTCGAACCGGCCTATGTTATCGCCATTGGACAAGGGTCAGCATCTCACTGGCGCCCTGACCGCTGCATGACTCGTGCCGGCGAACACCGCCGGCTGGCCATTGAGAGAAAGCTTCTACGCCGTGGCCGTCGATGCGAGGTCGGCGCCACCTCCAGGCGACCTGATGGCCGGGCTGGAGGTGGTGGCAATGGTTTTGCGTCCCTGCCGCGCTGGAGCCGGAGCCGCAGGGACGCCGCTGACCGGCGCGGCACTGGGCGGTGAGGATCAGGCCTTTTTGCTTGAGGCCTGATAGATCATGTCGATGGATTTGCCCAAAGCGGCGCCGAATTCCGCGTCCGACATCGAGACGCGCAGGTCGCCGATCAGAGCCCGCGAGAAGCTCGCGATCATGCCGTGATTTTGTGCAAGGCGTTGGCACGCATCCTCGCGGGTATAACCGCCCGACAGTGCGACCACACGGAGAACCCGGTCGTCGTCTATCAAGGGTTTGTAAAGATCGGGGACATCGGGAATCGTGACTTTCAGCATCACCTTTTCGCCTTTCGGCAAGGTGTCGAGCTTCTTCCTTATCTCTTCGACAAGCAGAGCCTCGGCAGCCTTTTTATCGGGACTCTTGATCGAAACTTCCGGCTCGATGATCGGCATGAGCCCGTGCCGGGCGATCTGCGCGGCAACCTCAAATTGCTGAGCGACAATAGCCGCCACACCGGTTTTCGAGGCAAGATTGATGGTGGATCGCATCTTGGTGCCGTAGACTCCTAGCTTGACGGCGCGCTCGAGCAGCGCATCCAGTTCGGGCATCGGCTTCATCAGGCTGACGCCGTCCTTCTCAGCCTCGAGGCCTTTATCAACCTTTACAAACGGAACAACACCCCGGTCTTCCCACAGGAAGGACGGCACGGGCTTACCGTTGGCCTCGCCGTCCATCGTGCGTTCAAACAGGATCGCCCCGATCACCTTTTCACCGGTGAAGGCCGTAGCGTTTATGATGCGCACGCGCATCTCGTGCATGAGGCGGAACATTGTCGCCTCATCATGGCTGTACGCGTTGTCTGGAATACCATAGAGGCGCAAGGCACCGGGCGTCGAGCCGCCGCTCTGATCCAGAGCAGCGATGAAGCCGTCTTTGTGGGCCATCTGCGCGTTCATTGTCGACGAAACCATTGCCATCACCTCCTCGCTATCGGCCGATTGTAGCCCCTGCGGCCGCGGCGCACGCTACCATATTATCGCCTGCTAATTCGGATGAGTCGGGCACTCGCGCAACTTGCTATTTCACACCTGCCGCCAGCGGTGCGCTTGGTGGGGTTGCACGCCACCGCGATCGAGGCGGCCAGTGTCCGCCTACGCGGCTTCCTTCTGCACCACTCCGAGAAGACGCCCCTGCAATTCCGGGTTTGCCTCTAGCGATTTGGCGGCGCCTTCAAAGGCGACGCGGCCATTCACCAGGACATAGGCACGATCGACCAGCGGCAGCACAGATTCCGCGTGATGTTCGACGATGACCATCGCGACCCGGCCGCGCAGCTTCGCCAGGGCATCCATGACCTCCTTGACAATGGTCGGGGCTAAACCTTCGAACGGTTCGTCGAGCAGGATCAATTTTGCCGGCACCATCAGCGCGCGTGCGATGGCCAGCATCTGGCGCTCGCCACCGGACAGGCTTTCGGCTTTCGATCGCTGCAGCAATTTGAGCTTGGGGAACAGCGTGAAGACATCGTCAAGCGACGCGCCGCCGTCACGCATGGCAAGCCGCAGATTATCGACAACCGTCAGATTGGGGAACAGACGGCGACCCTCCGGCACCAAAGAGACGCCGCGACGGTTTATCTCGAACGGCCGCGCGCCCGATATCACGCCGCCATCGAGCGTGATCGTTCCTGCGGCGCAGCGCACCGTGCCGGTAATCGCCCGCAACGTCGTGCTCTTGCCGACGCCATTGCGGCCGAGCAGTGCGACCGCCTCGCCTTCATGGACCACCAGCGAGAGGTCTTCGAGCACCACGCTGCCGGCATAACCCGCCCGCACCTTCTCCATCGTCAGTAGGGGTTTGGCGGCGAGGTGCTCGGCGCGTTCCAGCTCGGTCGGCGCCGGCGGCGGGACGATCCGCTCGGCGCCGAGATAGGCGGTTACGACTTCCGGGTTGGCGGCGACCTCCACCGGCGCGCCATCGGCGATCAGGCGGCCCTGATGCAGCACAGTGATGCGGTCGGACAGCGCCAATACCCGGTCGATATCGTGCTCGATCAGCAGCACCGCATGCGTATCGGCGAGCCTGCGGATCAGGGCGCCCACGACCTGGCGATCGGTCTCCGCGAGCCCGGCGAGCGGCTCATCGAGCAGCAGCAATTTGGCGTCGGTGGCAAGCGAGACGGCGATTTCGAGCAGCCGGCGCTGGCCATGGCTCAGATTGGCACAGGAAATCTCGGCGCGATCATCCAATCCCACCGCCGCAAGCAATGACCAGGTGCGGCCATTGAGGTCATCATAGGTGTAGGCGTCGCGCCAAAGATTCCAGCGCCTGGTATCCTGTGCCTGCACCGCGACACGGACGTTCTCAAAGGCTGTCAAGTTCGGGAACACGCTGAGGATCTGAAACGAGCGCGACAGGCCGAGCCGGATGCGTTTGTGCACCGGCAGGCGGGTGATGTTGTGCCCGTCGAACACGATGCTGCCCCTGAGCGGGGTCAGAATGCCGGTCAGCATGTTGAAAAAGGTTGTCTTGCCGGCGCCGTTCGGTCCGATCAGGCTGTGCAGGCGGTAGGGGAACACCTCGAGGCTGACATCGCTGGCGGTGACCAGCGAGCCAAAGCGGTGGTGCAATTTGCTGACCGTCAGGATCGGCTTGGCGGGGTCAAGGGCGGTGCGCTCGGCCTGATACGGTTTGATGGCGACCGGGCGCGGCGGGATCGGCTTTCGCGTCAGGGTCCAGTCGCTGCGGCCGAACAGGCGGAACACCAGTCCCTGGATGCCCTCGGGTGAGGCCAGCGCGAACAGGATCACAATCGGGGCGAAGATCAGCCACCAGCTCTCGGTGATGGCAGACAGCCGGTCTTCGAGCAGGATGAAGGCGATCGCCCCCCAAAGCGGGCCGAGGAAATGATGCACGCCGCCGAGCACCGCCATCAGCAGCGAGTCGCCGGCATGCTGCCAGCTCAGATTGTCGGCATAGGCGCCGTTCAGCATCAGCGCGATCAGCCCGCCGGAATAGCCGATGACGCCGCCCATCAACACAAAAGAGAGGAACTTGAGCGCGAACGCATTGTAGCCGAGGCTCTGCACCCGCTGCTCGTTGTCGCGCAATGCCTGCAACGAGCGGCCGAATGGAGAATGCGCGAGGCGCCATAGCAGGTAGAGGCCGCCACAAACCGTCGCGATGGTGAAGAGGTGGAACGCCCAGGCGCTGGTCAATAGCGGCCGGGGCACGCCCTGCAATCCGTTTTCGCCACCGGTCACATCCGTCCATTTATAGGCGATCTCGAAGGCGATCTGCGAGAAGGCGAGGGTCAGCAATGAGAAATAAAGCCCGCGGCGGCGCAGGATAATCGCGGCGATCATCGCCGCCAGGAGCAGTGAGAAGCCAACGCAGAAAATCAGCGCGACAATCTCGTTGGCGCCCCAACGCAGCATCACAACGGCGACGGCATAACTGGCACAGCCGAAAAACACCGAGGCGCCGAACGGCACCAGCCCGGTATAACTGACCAGCAGGCAGACTCCGGCGCCATACAGCGTATAGATCGCGATCTGGGTGATGAGGCTGATTGGCGCCCCGATTACCTCCCAGATGCCGGTCAGCACCAGCAGCGTAACGAGGACGGTGAGGACCGGATGACGGGTCGCACTCATTCAAAGCGCTCCCAGCGCTCACCGAGCAGGCCGCGTGGCCGCAGCAGCAGCATCAGGGCCATGAAGAGATACATCACCGCCCCAGAGGCCGGCGGGTAGAACTGGATCGTCAGCGCGACCACGACGCCGACCAAGAGGCCAGCGATCACCGCGCCGGCGAACGAGCCGAGACCGCCGATTGCGACGACGACAAAAGCCGGCATTATCGCATTCGTCGCCATGGCCGGGGTGATCGTCCATAACGGCGCGGCCAGCAATCCGGCGATGCCGGAAATGGCGCAGCCGAGCCCGAAGACCCAGGTCAATACAGACGGCAGGTTGATCCCAAGCAACCCGACCATCTCCGGATCCCGCGAGCCCGCTCGCAGGATCCGGCCGAACGGCGTCTTTTCCAGGAACAGCCAAAGCAGCAATAGGACCAGCGCGGTCATCATTAAGACGCCGATGCGGTATTTCGTGATCAGCACCGGACCCCAGATCAGAAAGCCGGAGAGAAACGGCGGCGGATTGAAAGGCTGCCCCAGCCCGCCATAGATCAACCGCACGGAGGCCTCGATCATTAGCGCCAGCGCAAAGGTCACGATCAGGCTGATCAGCGGCTCCTTATCGTAGAGACGGCGGATCAGCAATCGCTCGGCGACCATGCCGACCGCCCCGACAATGATCGGCGACAGGATCACGGCGGGCCAGCCGAAGGTCTGGAACAGGGTCAGCGCGAGATAGGCGCCTAACGTAAAGAACGTGCCATGAGCGAAATTGACGATGCCCAGGAGGCCAAAGATGATCGACAGGCCGATCGCGATCAGCACGTAGAGCCCACCCAACACCAGGCCGCTGACCGCTTGCGAAAGAATGATGTCGAGCATTTCTCCCCAATCGCGCTGATCTCGTCGGCCGTTCGCCATGCCGACCCTTTCCGCTATCGCACGTTAGCGATGTGTAGCGTGCAGCACACAGGCATTGCTAGCCATCGCGAGCCCCGCTGAAGCCGGTGTGCCTCTCAGGTGAGGAGTTCCCGAAATGCCCAAATTTGTGACGATCGGATATGCCAGTCGTGAAGATTACGATCGGACACCCGAAGAACTCCGGAACGCCGCTCACAAACACGATGCGCGGTTAAGCGGCGAGGGCGCGGTGATGGGCATCGCGGGTGCTCCGGTCCAGGTGCGAAACCACAATGCGACAAAAATTGACATCCGCAGCGGCCCCTTCATGTCGTCGCCGTTGCCGCTGGCAGGCTTCGCGATTATCGAGGCTGCCGATATCTCCGAAGCGGTCAGCATGGTGACCCAAGCGCCATGCGCTGTTGCAAACGGCGTCGTCGAGGTGTGGCCGCTGGAGCTTCCAGGCTAGAATCCACCGACAGGCGGCCTCAGCCCATCTTGCAGCCGATTTCTTCCGGCGAGCCGAACACCTTGTCGAGTTCGGCGGCGTTTTCCGGCAATGTCGCCTTGACGTCGAAAAAGTCCCATTGATCGGTGATCTTGTCTTTCACCTGCACGGCGAGGTTTCGCAGCAGCATCTGGTGATCGAACTTGCGGTAGCTGTAGGAATAGCCGGGGCCGGGCGCCTTCCAGGCCTCCAGCGCGTCGATGATCTTGTCGGCATCGGTCGATTTCGCCGCGTCGATCGACTCGAACAGAGAGCGCGCGGTGATCCAGCCCATCCATGCTTTATCGGCCGGTGGCTTGCCGTGCTTTTTCGTGTAGGCGTCGGTAAACGCCTTCTCCTCCGTCGTATTGGCCGGGTTGTGAGCGTCCCACAGCTTGGTGAAGATGCCGGTCGCGGCTTCTTTGCCGACACCCCAGATGTCGGTGTCGCCGATCGCGATCTCGACGAACGGGATCGTGCCGCGCATCCCCATCTCGTTCCATTGCTTGAGGAACGTCGTCAGATCGCCCGCCGATAAACCGCCGACCACCACATCGGGCTTCGCCTGCCGGATCTTGAGGATGAAGGAACTGAAATCCGGCGTGTTGAGCGGCACTTCATCGGAGCCCACCTCGGTGCCGCCAGCCGCCTTCAGCAATTCCCGCGAACTCTTCAGGATGTCCTGGCCGAACGCATATGATGCGGTGATGTGATACCATTTCTTGCCGTAATTCAGCGCATACGGCGCGATCATCCGGCTCTGCACCGCGACCGGCGTGTTGAGGCGGAAGGTGTAGCGATTGCAGTTCTTGCCGCTGATCTCGGTGGCCGCGGCGTTGTCGCAGATAAAGGGGAGCTTGATGTCCCGCGCCTTAGCTTCCTCGGCGAGCGCGTTTGACGAAAGCGAGCCGCCGAGCACCGCGCAGACCTTATCCTCCTGCAGCAGTTTCTGCATGTTCTGGGTGGCTGCCTGCGGCGTCGGCTCGTCGAGCCACACCAATTCGGCTGGCTGCCCCATGACCATCTTGTTGCGCATCTCGAGCGCCAGGATCGAGCCGTTCGCGAGATATTCGGTCTGGCCGGCGATTTGCCCGGTCTTGGCGAGCAACAAGCCAATCTTGAGCGGATCGGCGGCTCGCGCGATACGCGGCATCGCCAGCGGCGTAACGATCGCTCCCGCTACGCCAAACCCCGCCACGCCACGCAATGCTGACCGCCGGGTCATCCCCGGCCGCGACGTCACCGTCATCTAGGCCCCCTTGATGTCGTGTGGATCACGCCATTTCGCTGAGCAATACCACAGCGATTTCGGGGGAGTAGCCCTTTTTTACCGCACCGGTACCGCCCGTCGCCGAGCGCACAGCAGCGGTGCCCGGTTTCGCCTTGAACACAAAGCATCGCGGTGCGCCAATGATCGCGCCTGAGACGGACACATCCTGGGAGGGGCAGACGATGCGCAGTGCTCTTTATGTGTGCCTGCAAGACGACGACAGGATCGCGGCATTCGACATCGACGCCCAGACCGGCGGGTTGACGGCTATGGCCGACCTATCGGTTGCCGGCGGACCGTCGGTCACAGCACTCGCCCAGGACCGCCGCACGCTCTATGTCGGCCATCGCGGCCAGCCGGCAATCTCCAGCTTTCGAATCGACCAGAAGACCGGCGGTCTGTCACTGCTGGGCACGATCCCTCAGAAGAACGCGCCGACCTTCATGGCCCCCGACCGCAGCGGCAAGTTCCTGTTGTGCGCCTATTACCAGGGCAAGGGCGTCGCGGTCTATTCGCTGACGGCGGACGGCGCGGTCGGTGCGCCGTCGCTTGATTGGCTGGCCACGGATAACGGCGCCCATGCCATCGCCACCGACCCCTCGAACCGGTTCGCGTTCGTCCCGCACATCGCCAATCTCAACGACAATGTGCTCGAGCCACGGCGCGAGAACCCCGGCCCCAACATGATCCTGCAGTTCAAGTTCGAGGCGAACACCGGACATCTGATCCCGAATTCACCGTTCCGGGTCGATCAGCCCGCCGGCGCCGGGCCGCGCCACTATTGCTTCCACCCCAGCCTCGACCTCGTCTATTTCTCAAACGAACAGGGTTGCGGTGTCACTGCCTATCGCCTCGATGCCAAGACCGGCGCGCTTTCGGCCGTGCAGACCATCAGTTCCCTCCCCGCCGGGTATTCGCAACGCAACACCTGCTCGCAGATTCACCTGACGGAGTCGGGCCGCTTCCTCTATGTCGGAAATCGCGGACACAACAGCATCGCCGGGTTTGCCGTCGATCCCGGCACCGGGCACCTGTCGGTGATCGGCCAGGTGCCGACCGAAGCGGTCCCGAGCGCCTTCGCGATCGATCCGTCTGGCGGTTTTCTGTTTGCCGCCGGCACCGCGACCGGGCGGCTCGCGTCATACCGCATCGAGGCCGAGACCGGCGCGCTGACCTCGCTAGAAACACTGGCGGTGGGGCAACGCCCGGCCGCAGTGCAGCCGGTTCGGCTCCCCAGTTAGCTCGGCGGCTGGACGAAGCGGTCGGAGGGAGCAGCCATGGAAATCATGTCCGGCTTTACGCTCACGGACATCGAGACAAGCGGCGCGCGTATCCGCCTGCGTCATGGCGGCAATGGGCCACCGCTGCTCCTCTTGCACGGCAATCCGCTGACCCATGTCGCCTGGCACAAGGTGGCGCCTGCTCTGGCCGAGCGGTTTCATGTGGTGGCTGCCGATCTGCGGGGCTATGGCGACAGCTCAGCGCCGCCAGAGGAGCCGAACAGCGCGAACTATTCGTTTCGCGCGATGGCGCAAGACCAGGTCGAGGTGATGCAGACGCTCGGCTACGACCGGTTCTTTGTTGCCGGCCATGATCGCGGCGGGCGCACGACCCACCGCATGTGTCTCGACCACCCGGAGAAGGTGCTGAAGGCGGCGATCATCGACATCGTGCCGACGCTCGATATGTGGGCGGCGATGGACAAGGAGGCGGCGATAAGCGGATGGCACTGGCCACTGATGGCGCAGCCAGCCGACTTCCCCGAGCGGATGCTGGGCGGTGTCGATCCCGACTGGTTCATGCGCAAAAAGCTGCTGAAGCTGACCGCCGATCTCAGCCACATCCCGCCCGAGATCTGGAACGAGTACGTCCGCTGCTTTAACGAAAAGACGATCCGCGGGTCGTGTGGCGACTATCGCGCCGCGGCGGGGATCGATTGCGAGCTTGACACGGCCGATCTCGGCCGCAAGCTCAACATGCCGATCCTGGTATTGTGGGGAAACAGCAGCAGCGTCGGTAAGCGCTTTGCCGATCCGATCGGCTTGTGGAAACTGCGCGCCGAGGATGTCCGCGGCGAGGCTTTGCCGAGCGGGCACTATGTCAACGAGGAAGCACCGGAACAGGTGCTCGATTGGTTCCTGCGGTTCTTCACCTGATCCCAGAGGGTCCGCCATGTACGATCTGGTTATTCGTAATGCCCGCATTGCCGACGGGCTCGGCAATCCCTTGGTCGACGGCGATCTGGCGGTCAAGGACGGCCGCGTCGCCGCGATCGGCCGCATTCGTGACGCCGCGGCGGAGACGGTCGATGCCGGCGGGCAGGTCCTGGCGCCGGGCGTCATCGACCTGCACACGCATTACGACGCGCAATTGACCTGGGACAAGACAGCCTCGCCATCACCGGCGCTCGGGGTGACCACGGTGGTTATCGGCAATTGCGGCTTCGGCATCGCGCCGACCCCGGCCAATCGCCGCGACACGGTGCTCGCCAACCTGTCAGAGGTCGAGGCGATGTCACTCGATGCGCTGCGTGCGGGTGTCGATTGGGGCTTTGAGACATTCGGCGAATATCTCGAATTGCTGCGGCGCAAATCGGTTTATCCCAACGTCGCGGTGCTAGCCTCGCATACGGTGATGCGCACGGCGGTGATGGGCGACGACGCATCGGAGCGACCCTCCACCCCGGCCGAGCTCGATCTGATGCTGGGATTGTTCCGCGAGGCAATGGACGCCGGCGCGATCGGCCTGGGTTCGTCGACCAACGAGAACCATCGCGGCTTTGGCGGCATACCGATCGCCTCGCGCATGGCGAGCGATGATGAGTTCCGCAGCTTTATGCGCGTGCTCGGCGATTACCGGCACGGCGTGTTCATGGCGACCTGCGGCTATCACACGACTGTCGATTTTCTCGAGGAACTGGCGACGATCAGCGGCCGTCCGGCGCTCTATGCGCCGGTCGTGCACTATTCGAACGACCCTGGCCGCGCCTCCGGCATCCTGGCGGCCTGCGATGACGCGCGGGCGCGCGGTATACCGGTCTACGCCCAGGCGTCATGCCAGCCGCTGAGTCTATCGTTCTCACTCACCAGCGCCTACATCCTGAAGACGATCTACCCGTGGCCGGCGGACGGTAGCTCGGACGAGCTGCGGCGCATCTTCGCCGACCCGGGTTTCCGCGACGCCATCCGCGCGACGCTGGCGCAACCCGATCCGCGACGCATTTTCAGCGGCGACTGGTCGCTGATGGATGTGACCACAGTCGCCTTACCAAAGAACGCCTCGCTCGAGGGACACAATATCGCCGAGATCGCCGCGGCGCAGGGCCGTGACCCGCTCGATGTGTTTCTCGACCTCGCGCTCGACGAGGGTTTGGCGACCCTGTTCACCGGCCGCATCCTCAATGTCGAGGAAGTCAAGGTCCGCGACATCCTGCGCAACGATGGCGCGCTGGTCAGCCTCTCCGACGCCGGCGCGCACAACACGTTTCTGTGCGATGCCGGATACGCCATGTACCTGTACGGCCGCTGGGTCCGGGAATTGGGCGCGCTCGACCTGCCGACCGCGATCCGCAAGGTCACCAGCGACCCGGCCGACGTCTATGGGATCATCGATCGCGGCCGTCTGATCCCGGGCGCCCATGCCGACATGATCCTGTTTGACCCCGACACGATCGGCATCACCAAGATGGAGCGGCATCGTGATATGCCGGCCGGCGGCGAGCGCCTCTTGCGGCGAGCGCCTGGTCTGCACGGTACCTGGGTCAATGGCGTCCGGGTGTTCGACGGCACCGATTATGTCGCGCATGCCAGCGGACCTGGCGAGGTGCTGATCCGGTTCAATGCGGGAAAACCGCAGCTCGCCATGCCTGGCGCGGCGCGTTAAAGGCCGGCATGCTGCCGGGGAAAATTTCTACTATCGTGCCGAGCCGAGCGCGCCGGCAGCACGCAAGCACTCACGGAGGAGCCCATGACCCAATATCTGCACACGATGATCCGCGTCAGCTCGCTGGAGGACACGATCGAATTTTTCAAGGTGCTGGGACTGCACGAGTTCCGCCGCCGCCCGGACGAAAAAGGCCGCTACACCAATGTGTTCCTCGCCGCTCCGGGGCAGGAGGACGCCGCAGTGGAGCTGACCTATAATTGGGACCCGGAACCCTATACCGGCGGACGAAATTTCGGCCATCTCGCCTATGCCGTGGAGAACATCTACGACACATGCAAGGCGTTTATGGCGCACGGCGTGACCATCAACCGGCCGCCGCGCGATGGCCGCATGGCGTTTGTCCGCACCCCCGACGGCATCTCCATCGAGATCCTGCAAGCCGGCGATGCACTGCCGCCCGCCGAACCCTGGACCAGCATGTCAAACACCGGGGCGTGGTAAGCCCGGAGCAACCATCGAGGTAGTCCCCGCCGGCCCGAAGGAGCGCATCATGGACGTGACCCCCGCATCCCCCGGCTGCCTCTCCGGCATCCGCGTACTCGATCTGACACAATTCGAGGCCGGCACGACCTGCACCGAGGCACTCGCCTGGATGGGTGCCGATATCGCCAAGGTCGAGCCGCCGCGCGGCGAGGCGGGCCGCACCGGATTTGGCGATGCCTATTACTTCATGATGTACAACGCCAATAAGCGCTCGCTGACCGTCAACCTGAAGGACGAGCGCGGCCTGGCATTGGTCAAGGAGATGGTCAAGAAGGCCGATGTCATGGCCGAGAATTTCGCGCCCGGCGCGGTCGAACGCCTGGGTCTCGGCTATGATGTCGTCAGCGCCATCAACCCCGGCATCATCTATGCCCAGATCAAGGGGTTTGGCGCCGGCAGCCCGTTTGAAAACGGCCTCGCCTTTGACCCGATCGCGCAGGCCGCCGGCGGTGCGATGAGCATCACCGGCGAGCCGGGCGGCCGGCCGATCAAGCCCGGCCCGACGATCGGCGATACCGGCACCGGGATGCTGATGGCGTTCAGCATCGTCAGCGCATTGTTCGACCGCGGCCGCACCGGCAAGGGCAAGCGGTTGCAGGTCGCGATGCAGGATTCGATCATGCATTACAGCCGCAGCGGCTTTATCGCCCAGGCCCGCCTCGGCAAGGCGGCGCCGCGCCGTGCCGCCGCGCCCAACCCGCCAAGCGGCATCTTTCCGTGCGCCCCGGAAGGCCCGAACGACTACGTCTACATCCTGACCAGCCGGGCCAACCCGGAGCACTGGACCCGCCTGCTGAAGCTGATCGGCCGCGAGGACCTGCTCGCCGACGCCCGCTTCGCGACCTATGAAGCCCGCATCGAGCACGAGGCCGAGATCAACGAGATCATCGGCGGCTGGACGCGCCAGCGCAGCAAGCAGGAGGCGATGACCCAGATGAGCAGCGTCGGCGTACCGGCCGGCGCGGTGATGGACACCAACGACCTGGTCAGCGAGCCCAGCTTTTACGAGCGCGGCATCCTGCAGACGATGACCCATGGCGAGCGCAAGATGCAGATGCCGACCTGGCCGGTCCGCTTCAACGGCGTCCCGGCGGAGGTCAAATCGGCGCCTTTGCTCGGCGAGCACACCGCCGAGGTGCTGACCGAATGGCTCGGCCTCGATGCCACCGCTATCGCCGCGTTGCGGCAGAACGGCGTCGTCTGACGCAATCGGGCGTCGGCAACTGCGCATTGGATAGGGGAGCAGGCGATGAAGGCTGGCGTGATTTATCCGCAGATCGAACTCGGCGGCGATCCGGGCGCGGTGAAAGCGTTTGCCCAGGCGGCGGAAGGCCTGGGATACGACCACATCGTCATCTACGACCATGTCCTCGGCGCGGTGCATGCCGGCCGCGAGCCGAAATTGACGGGCCCGTA
>JAFAYW010000068.1 GCA_019240125.1 Alphaproteobacteria bacterium | reverse complement strand
CGCGCCGGCCATGCGGTTGTTCTGTTCGAGAAGAACGACCGGATCGGCGGTCTGCTGCGCTACGGCATTCCCGACTTCAAGATGGAAAAGCACCTGATCGACCGCCGTGTCGAGCAGATGGTGGCCGAGGGGGTGGAGTTCCGCACCGGGGTCGAGGTCGGGGTGACGCTTTCGGTCGAGGAATTGCTCGCGGAATACGACGCGGTGGCATTGACTGGCGGGGCCGAATGGCCGCGCGATCTCGAAGTGCCGGGGCGCGATCTCGCCGGCATCCATTTCGCGATGGATTTCCTGCCGCAGCAGAACAAACGGGTGGCCGGCGACAGCGAGGCCAAGGCCGCGCCGAACGGCTCGATCTCCGCGGCGGGCAAGCATGTCGTGGTGATCGGCGGCGGCGATACCGGGAGCGATTGTATCGGCACCTCGATCCGCCAGGGCGCGGTGTCGATCACCCAGCTGGAAATCCTGCCGCGCCCCCCCGACAAGGAGAACAAGGCGCTGACCTGGCCGGATTGGCCGCTCAAGATGCGCACCTCCTCGTCGCAGGAAGAGGGCTGCGACCGCGACTTCGCTGTTCTGACGAAGCGGGCGCGCGGCGACCGCAAGATCGAGGCGCTTGAGTGCGTGCGCGTTGAGTGGACGCAAGCGCCGGACGGGCGCTGGGCGATGGCCGAAGTGCCGGGCAGCGAGTTTGAGCTGCAGGCCGATCTGGTATTGCTGGCGATGGGGTTTCTCGGTCCGCGCCGCCCCGGAATGATCGAGCAGGCCGGGGTGACACTCGACCCGCGCGGCAACATCGCCGCCAACACCGTCGATTACCAGACATCGGTGCCAAAGATATTCTCGGCCGGCGATATGCGGCGCGGCCAGTCGCTGGTCGTCTGGGCGATCCGCGAGGGCAGGCAATGTGCCCGCGCGATCGATGAGTTTCTCATGGGGGCGACAACCCTTCCCGGGTAAGGTGGAGGGATGATCTCGCCAGCATTGCGCCCAAGGCGCAGCGTTCTGTTCATGCCCGGCTCAAACCCGCGCGCCTTGGAAAAGGCGCGTGAGCTTCCGGCGGACGGGCTGATCTTCGATCTTGAAGATGCGGTCGCGCCCGATATGAAGGAGGTCGCCCGCCGTAACGTTGGCGCTGCGATGCAGGCCGGCGGTTACGGAAGGCGCGAGCTGATCGTGCGGATCAATCCGCCCGACGGAGAGTGGGGCAGCGACGACCTGGCCGCGGCCGCTGCCATGCCGATCAACGCCGTGCTGCTGCCCAAGGTCGAGAGCGTGGCCAGCGTCAAACGTGCATTGGAGATGTTGGAGGCGCTGCGCGCGCCTGACACCCTGGCGCTCTGGTGCATGATCGAGACGCCGCGGGGCGTGCTCGCCGCAGCCGAGATTGCCGGTGCGAGCGAACGGGTCGCGGTGCTGGTGCTCGGCACATCCGATCTGACCAAGGATCTGCACGTGATTGAACGGCGCGACCGGCTGCCGTTGATGACCGCTCTGGGGCTGGTGCTGTTGGCGGCGCGGGCGCATCGCCGTGCGGTGCTCGACGGGGTGCATCTTGATCTCGCCGATCATGAGGGGTTTGAGATGGCGTGCCGCCACGGCCGCGAATTGGGCTTTGACGGCAAGACCCTGATCCACCCGCAGCAGATCGCGCCCGCCAACGCCGCCTTCGGCCCGAGCGCCGACGAGATCGCCAACGCCCGCCGCCTCGTCACGGCCTATGCCGAGGCGGTCGCGGCCGGCCAGGGCGCCGCCCGCATCGACGGCCGCCTCGTCGAAGCCCTCCACATCGAGGAAGCCGAACGCATCCTCGCCCTAGCCGAGGTGATCAGCGGCTAGGAGGCGGCCACGCCCGACCGATTGAGCCGCGCGCTCATCATGGCGATTGCCGTGCTATCATGGCTGGATTTATGCACGTATATTTTGCCGGTGCTGAAGTACCCATATTCAAGCACTTGGGTTTTGTGCAGAAGTCTTGATTTCTGCACACAACACAAGCCCCCTTACACAGGCGATAAGTAATAATATAAGAGTACCGAAGCTTGATGTATTTCGCAGTTACGTGGACGCGAAGAATGCCATTAACACATCTAGCATGATTAGCCGCTTAAACAATGGATGCAGCAAGCGTGAAAGGGCAAGGGGTGAGCCGTGCGGGTCTATGACGAAAAAACAACAGGAATAGATGGAGAGCGTTGCTCCTGTGGCAAGAAGCCGACTACTTGGATCATACTTAGCTTCCCGATCATTGCGTTCTGTGTACTAGCCTT
Organism: Alphaproteobacteria bacterium; assembly: GCA_019240125.1. GTDB lineage: Bacteria > Pseudomonadota > Alphaproteobacteria > ATCC43930 > CGMCC-115725 > DATARH01. The sequence goes on along the minus strand of JAFAYW010000068.1, from coordinate 1,527 downwards.
TTCAGGTGTGTATTTTATAGACACTCCCAGCCGAATAAGAATGTTCGCCTATGTTGCCTGGCCCATAATAGCATTTTCCTTCGCATGCTTGTGCGTACTTGGCAAGCGGCAGTCCAATCGCGGCAAGACCATCTCCGGAATCGAAGTGTGGCTTTTCCTTTTATGCTTGTTTGCGTTCGCGCTCTTCTTCTTGCTTGTTAAGGTCATAGCGTCCACATCTACATTGATGATTCTAGATGGCGACATCTTTCCTATTGGTCTTGGCTCTCTTGTGCTTTTGATGATTCAGGGAACACCGAAGAAGAGTATAGTTATTACCATTGTGTTTCCGTTAGTTTTGGTGAGCTTTGGCGTTTATACGGTGGTTTGCGATTTCGTCGTGCCACGGCAGTACGCGATTGGAGTCGTGCAGAGCGTCTATAAGCCACGATCGAGGTTGGGCACGCTGCGCCTTTATGGTTCCTTTTTCCGCTATCGGATTGCGCTTGACGAAGCGAACAGCTTGAAAGTCGGTGAGAAAGTGCTGGTGGAATACGCTCCTCTGACGGGCACGGTCTTTGGTCACCAAGACCTGTCTGAAAAAACCTCTCGCTAAAATAACAGCAACACTTCTGTAAATGACGCATAAAACGTCATTATGACAAAGATTGTATTATGGCCGGCAGATCGATAATCGCGCTGTACCGATATCTGTGTCTCTAAGGTCATCAATACGTGGGGGCGATCGATAGCATCGTCACCCCCGCTTCAAGTCGTGCCGCAGGTTCCTCAGGTATCACCCAAGCATGTTACCTCGGCCCCGCTCAGGGCAGGTGATAGCCGTGGCCGGTTTCGATTTCGATCGTCTTCATCACCGCCGGGCGCTGCAACACGCGGTCGTAGTGGCCGTAGAGGTTGGGGTATTCGGGGCGGTCGGGGTGCAGGGCGTCGACGAAGCGCCAGAACAGGCGGAACAGGTGGATGTCGGCGATCGTGTAATGATCGCCTACGGCCCATTCGCGTTGGCCGAATTTCGCGTCGGTCAGGCGGAAGATGTTGCGCCACGCCTCGACCCCGGCGCGGCGCGACGGGTGGATCGAGGCGGCGATAAACGACATCCACGAAATGATCTTGCTCTCGGCCTCGATATCGCCTGCTGGCAAGAGCCCGGCCTCGGGATAGCGCCGCGCCAGATACCACAGGATCGCGGCGACCTCTGTCAGCGGGAAGCCATCCTCCAGCACCAGCGTCGGCACCTTGCCCTCGGGGTTGAGCGCGAGATAGCCGGGGTTGCGGTTCTGCTGCTGGTGCAGGCGGGTGAGCTTCGGCTCGAACGCCGCACCGACTTCGTGCAACGCGATATGCGGCGCCATCGAACTGGAGCCGGGGCAGAAATAGAAGGTCAGCATCATCTCTCCTTCGCACTTACCGGGCTGAGGGCGCCGCTTTGCCCCTCATCCACCCAGCCCTGCGGGCCGGGTCCCCCCTCTCCCCGCTGGCGGGGAGAGGGCCGGGGTGAGGGGCGCGGCGTGCATTAAGCGTGGGCGG
>JAFAYW010000252.1 GCA_019240125.1 Alphaproteobacteria bacterium | reverse complement strand
GCGGGTCGCGAGGCAAAGTCATCAGTGCCTTTGTTTATTCGACGAAGCACTTCCTCAATCGACAGCACCTTCCGTTGGTCCGACTTGTTCGCTGTCACGATGCCGGCCTCGCCTCACCGCGCTTCAGGCTGTGACCCAGATACGCGGTGATTACGGCGGGGTCTTCAGTGACTTCGCGCGGGGTGCCGCTGGCGATGATGCGGCCCTGGTTGAAGACGATGACGCGCTGGGTCAGCGACATGATCACCTCCATGATGTGCTCAACGATGACGATCGTAATGCCCGAGGCATGGATGCGGCGCACCAGCTCGATCGCCTGTACCACTTCAGCCGGGTTGAGCCCGGCCAAGGCTTCATCGAGCAGCAGCAGTTTCGGCTCGGTGGCCAGTACGCGGGCGATCTCGAGGCGCTTGCGGCCGGGGGTGCCGAGGCTGCGGGCGCGTGCCTCGACCTGCGCCCCCAGCCCGACATATTCCAGGACCTGCCGCGCCTTGTCGCGCGCAGCGTGGCGCCCGGGATGGCGCAGAAAGGCGCCGACCATGACGTTTTCGAGGACGCTCATGTCTTCGAAGGTAGCCGGCACCTGAAAGGTGCGCCCCATGCCCAGCCTGGCGTGTGTCGCGGCGGTGGCGCGAGTGACGTCACGCCCGGCGAAGGTGATGCGGCCGCCGGTCGGCGGCAGATCGCCCACCAGACAGTTGAAAAAGGTCGATTTACCGGCACCGTTGGGGCCGATCAGCCCGATCAGCTCGCCCTCGTCGACGGTGAGGTCGGCGCCGTCGAGCGCGCGGAAGGCACCGAAACTCTTTGAAACGCCGTGCGCGTCAAGTAGCACGGTCGCCGGCCTCGGCTGGGGGCGTGGCGATTGGCACGGCGGTAGCGGTGCGTGATGCGCGGTAGGTCAGCCGCCCCCACATCTCGAGTAGGCCGCCCGGCTCGAAGCGGCTGATCAGCATGATGATGCCGCCGAACAGGATATAGGTCAGGCCCGAGCCGCCGCCGCCAAAGGCGGAGTTCGTATACTCGCGCAGCGGGATCAGGATCATCGCGCCGACCAATGGCCCGAACAGCGTGCCGGCGCCGCCCAATGCCGCGACGATGATCATGTCGACCGAGACCAGAATGCCGAACACGCTGTCCGGATCGACAAACCCGACCATGACGGCATAAAGCGATCCCGCCACCGAGGTGAACCCGGCGCTCAGCAACAGCGCGAACAGTTTATAGCGGCGCACCGGCACGCCGAGGCTGCGCGCCGCCCGCTCATTACCCTTGATGGCGCGCAGGTAATACCCCATGCGGCTGCGCCCGAACCACCACGTCACAATCAGCACCACGGCGAGCACGCCGAGGAAGATGTAGTAATACGGCACCGAGCTCTTGAAGCTGAGGTCGAACACGGTGCGCGGGGTGGCGGGCCCCATCAGACCGATCGCGGCGCCGACAAAATCCCAGTTCATAACCAGGATGCGCACCAGTTCGGCAACCGCGATCGTCGCCATCGAGAAATAATGCCCGGTGAGGCGAAAGGTCGGGAAGCCGATCAGGGCCGCGACGAGGAGGCTGATCGCAACCCCCGCCGGTACGCCAAGCGACGGCGCCACATTCCACCATTTGTAGAACAGCAGCGGCAGGTAGGCGCCTATCCCATAGAACACCGCGTGCCCGACCGAGATCTGACCGGCATAGCCGCCGAGGATGTTCCACGCCGAGGCGCTGATCGCTGACAGCAATACAAGCGCGCCGATGCGCTCGGCAAAGGCGCCGGTGAACACAAAGGGATAGGCGAGGAGCAGCGCGGCAGCGGCTAGCAGCACCAGCAGGCGGCCCGGGGCAACGCTCACGCGGTCCCCATCAGGCCCTGCGGCCGCAGCCACAGCATCAGCACGAACAATCCATACACCGCGACATCGCGGTAGATCGGGCCAAACCAGAAGGCCGAGAGCGATTGTACCACACCGATGATCAGCCCCGCGATCAACGCGCCGGGGACGCTGCCAAAGCCGCCAAAGGTCACCACGACAAACGCGGTCAGCGCCAGGGTTTCGCCGACCGTCGGCGAGATCGGGTAGATCGCCGCCATCAGCGCGCCGGCGATCCCGGCCGCCGCCGAGGCCAGCCCCCAGGCCAGCGCCTGCATCCGGTCGGGGCGGATGCCCATCAGCATCGCGGCATTGCGGTCCTCGGCGACCGCGAGCACCTGGCTGCCGATCATCGTGCGCGCCAGAAGCAGATACATGCCGAGCGTCAGGACGATCGCGACCCCGCCGGCGACAAGCTGCGGCACCCCCAGATAGATGCCGCCGATCGCCACCGTGCCGCCGAGCGTCCCTTCTGGCAATGTCACGAAATTGGGCGAGAAGAACCAGAAGGCGGAATAGCGGATGAACAGCGCCAGACCAAAGGTCGAGAGCACCTGCGCCAGCATCGGCCCGCGCATCACCGCGCGCACCAGGCCGTAATACACCACGCCCCCAACCGCGAAAAGCAGCAGCGCCGCGGCGGGGCCGAACAGCAGCGGCCCGCCATGCAGCCACACCGTCACGACAAACGCCGTGTACATCCCCAACATGACGAAATCGCCATGCGCGAAATTGATAACGTTCATCATCCCCCAGATCAGCGTCAGCCCGGAGGAAAACAGCGCATACACCGCGCCAACCAGCAGGCCGCTGACGATGACCTGAACCAGGGTCAGGCTCATGCGCCGCCTGTGGCGGATCGCACGATCCGAGCGCTGGTGCGGCTCCTTACCCCCACCCTAACCCTCCCCCGCAAGCAGGGGAGGGAATCAGAAAGGAGATTGCACGCGCGCGGGCCGAACTCCCTCCCCTGCTTGCGGGGGAGGGTGGGGGTGGGGATAAAGGGCGCCGCGTTATTTCCCGACAAGCGCGTCACTGCCAGCCCTTGTAGGGGAGGTCGAGTTTGGAGACGGCATTGGCGGCGGGCCAGACGGACTTGTATTCCTTGCCCTGGAGCTGAATCAGATAGGACGAGGCCAGGATGTTCTGGCCGTGCTCGTCAAACTTGACGCCCTTATAGCCCATCATCAGCTGGTCGGGCTTGAGGTCGGTTTCCTGCAAGGCCTTCTGGATCGCGGCAGGTTCGGTCGAGCCCGCCCGATTGATCGCGTCGCACAACACGAAGAACCCTTCCATGATGCGGCCTGACGTATCGTCGAGGTTTACCCCGCTCTTTTTCTTGTACAAATCGTTGATGATGTAGGAGGCGCTGCCGGGCTTGCCGATATCCCAGGCGCTGCGGTTCACGACGCCCTGCGCCAGGTCACCGACCGCATTGACAAAGGCGGGGTCGGAAAAGCCGGAATCGTCGGCGATCACCATTGGCGGCTTGTAGTCGAGGTTCTTCATCGTCTTGACGTAGAGGATCGCGTCGGCGGTGTAGCTGATGAAGATCACCACATCCGGGT